>JADYZD010000143.1 GCA_020853295.1 Bacteroidia bacterium
CATAGGCAAGTTGCACACGGCTGCTTCCGCGAGTGGAATTCCAAATCCTTCAAAAAAAGAAGGGTATAAAAATCCAGAAGCACCTTGCATAATTCCCACCAAATCTTTTTGGTCCAAATTGGTAAGAATGGTAATTCTATTGTCGAGTTTCTCGTTGTGAATAAAATTGCGCACCGTTTGTTCTGTAGGTCCTGCAGCACCTACCAGCAGCAAATTCCAATCACATGTCTTTTGTATTTTGGCAAAAGCTTCAACCAAAATTGCATGGTTTTTTCTTCCTGTAAAACTGCTTAAATAAATAAAATATGGTGTTGAAAAATCTGATTTTGGGGAATGAAGTGCATAAAATTCTTTAATTACAGGTTGGTAAATAATGTTGCTTTTGCTTGAAATGTAACCATACTATGCATCCAAATCATGGGCAGTAGCCTTGCTTGTGGCCAACACCTTATCGGCATTTTTTAAAGCCATTTTGGTTTTTAAGTGGTAAATCAATCTGTCAAATACAGGATACAATCCTGGATACCGTTTGAATATCACATCATGAATAGTGACTACAGCTTTGATTCCTCTTTTTTTCAACCCAAAGGGAATTTCGTTGCTCAAACCATGAAATACATCTATTCCCATGTTTTGGGCATCTTTTGCCATTCCAAAAGACCTCCAAAACAGGCCTTTTTTTTCAGGGGCAAATACCCTTAAATTCGGCAATTGAACCTCTGTTTCGGCGGGCTTTTCAGTAAATAAAACACACTCATCATTGGGAAAATTTTCTGCCAATAAATGCACCAAACTGCGGCTGTAATTTCCCAGTCCGGTTTTGTTATTGAAATACCGCTTGCCGTCGAAACCTATGCGCATTACACGGCTACATTAAACTCACGCAAGGCATCGTTCAAAGACGTTTTGGTATCGGTAGATGGTTTTCGTTGGCCTATAATCAATGCACAGGGAACATAAAATTCACCTCCTTCAAATTCTTTTTTCATACTGCCAGGAATTACCACACTTCTGGGAGGGATAAATCCTCTTTCAACTTCCAGTCCGGTTTTGGTATCTATTACTTTTGTGCTCATGGTTAAGGTAACGCCTGCACCTAAAACAGCTTCGCGCCCTACCCTTACGCCTTCCACAACAATACATCGGGAACCGATAAAGCAATCGTCTTCTATAATCACTGGTGCCGCTTGCACAGGCTCTAGAACACCTCCAATTCCTACACCGCCACTGAGATGTACATTCTTGCCTATTTGGGCGCAGCTGCCCACCGTAGCCCAGGTATCTACCATGGTGCCACTATCTACATAAGCCCCAATGTTTATATAAGATGGCATTAAAATTACGCCTGGAGAAATGTAAGCACCATACCTTGCAACTGCATGGGGCACTACCCTAATGCCCAATTCCTGATAATTGGTCTTCAAACGCATTTTGTCATGAAATTCCAAAGGACCAGCGTGCAATGTTTCCATTTTGCGGGTAGGGAAATACAATATGATGGCTTGTTTCACCCATTCATTCACTTTCCAACCACCCTCAATGGGTTCTGCAGTCCTTAACCTGCCTTTATCCACTTCTTCTATCACCCAATCAATGGCTTCTAGGGTGTTTTTTTCTTTCAGGAGCTCTCTATTTTCCCAAGCTGCGCGAATGATTTGCTCTGCGTTTTGCATTATCTTAATTTGGTGGCAAATTTGCAGTTACAATTCCGTTCCACAAAATGAATATGAATATCAGAAACCTCGCATTGGTTTTCACCGCCACATTTGCACTGCAAACTGTAGCACAGGAAAGGCTTTCCATTCAAGATTGCTTCAATCCAAAGTACTTTCCAACCCGATTAAAATCGGTGCAATGGATTCCAAACTCCCATAAATTTAGCCAAATAACAGGCGATGCATTGGTAGCCACCGACCCCTATAGCAATACAAACGACACCATTTTTACTGTTTCGCAGTTGAATGAGACGCTTTCTTTGGACAATGCAAGTGTAAAATCGGTACCTGTTGTTACTTGGAAAGATGAAAACAACCTTTGGTTTATTACAGGCGACAAATTGTTCAATTACACCATTGGTACAAATACTGCAGTGCTCAAACGCCGTATTGGCAATCCAGAGGCTATGGAGATTTCTCCAGTTTCATTAAACGTAGCCACCGTAGAAGGCGATAATATTTTTGTCCATAGTGTGTATGGCAGCAGAAAAATAACTGAAGATGGGGGCAATGGCATCGTTTATGGTCAAGCCGTTCATAGAAATGAGTTTGGTATCAATGGTGGTATGTTTTGGAATACCGATGGCACAAAACTGGCATTTTACCGCATGGATGAAAAAGTGGTAACCCCATATCCCCTAATTCATGTGAACAAACGTCCGGCCACTGAATCTGAAATCAAATATCCCATGGCAGGCGATAGCAGCCATACAGTTACAATTGGCATATTCAACACGTTTACCGAAGAAATTGTATACCTAAAAACTGAAGGCCCATACGATCAATATTTAACCAATATTAGCTGGGGACCGGATGGTTTGCTTTACTTGGCTTGGGTAAATAGGGACCAAAACAAAATGCAATTGCGCAGATACAATGCCTCAAATGGCAAGTTGGATAAGGTTTTATTTGAAGAAACACATGAAAAATATGTAGAGCCTGAGCATGGTCCCATTTTCTTGCCCGACAATTCTGGAGATTTCCTGTGGTTTAGTGAACGCGATGGGTTCGACCATTTGTATTTGTATTCTGGCTCTAAAGCTCCGAAGCAAATTACCAGTGGCAACTGGGAGGTAACACGCTTTATTTCATTCGACAAATCGGGCGATGCTATTTATTTTGAGGCCACGAAAGAGAGTCCACTTGAACGCCATGCATATTTTGTAAAACTAAAAGACAAAGAACCCAAAATTAAAAGAATTACCACACTTGCTGGCACGCATAATGTTATAGTAAATAACAGTGCAGGTATGTTTATGGATGTATTTTCAAGCCGCAAAGAGCCTTTAAAATACACTGTATACAAAGCAGATGGCACCATGATTAAGGAAGTCTTTAAATCTCCCAACCCTATCGCTGATTTTGAATTGGGCGAAATAAAAATCGAACCAATTTTGGTAAATGGTACAGCCCTTTATACCCGCACATTTCTCCCTCCAAATTTTGATTCAAAAACCAAATATCCTGTGGTGGTTTATGTTTATGGCGGACCACATGCACAAATGATTACTGAAAGTTGGTTGGGTGGCGCCAATTTGTGGTTCCATTATATGGCCCAAAATGGCTATATTGTTTATACCGTAGACAACAGAGGCTCGGCTCACAAGGGACTTGCATTTGAAAATGCTACATTCCGCCAATTGGGCACAGTAGAAATGAGTGATCAAATTGCAGCCTTGGCTTACATTAAGAATTTCCCTTATGTAGATAGCAACCGCATTGGTATTCATGGTTGGAGTTTTGGTGGATTCATGACTACTTCTTTAATGACCAGAACCCCCGGCTTGTACAAAGTAGGGGTAGCGGGTGGACCCGTTATTGATTGGAAATACTACGAAATCATGTATACCGAAAGGTATATGGACAGGCCACAAGAGAATCCAGAAGGCTATGAAAAGGCCAATTTGTTGAAATATGCAGGAAATCTACAAGGCCATTTGTTGATGATACATGGAACAGATGATGATGTTGTGGTGTGGCAACACAGTTTGATGTATATCAAAGAAAATGTAAAAAACATGAATTCCAATTTGGATTATTTCGTGTATCCTGGACATAAACACAATGTAATTGGACCCGACAGGGCCCATTTATACAAGAAAATCAGTCAGTACTTTTTTGATTATCTGTAATGGAAAAAATCCATCTTGTTGAATGCCCGCGTGATGCCTGGCAGGGTTTGGGTTATCAAGTACCTACGGTAGAGAAAGCCAATTACATTGCCCAACTGCTGAAGTGTGGATTTCATACACTTGACTGTGGCAGTTTTGTAAACCCCACTGCTGTGCCTCAAATGGCCGATACGGCAGAATTGCTACAACACATTGGAGAATTAAAAGGAAATACGCGTTTGTTGGTTATTGTGGCCAATGAAAGGGGCGCAAAAGATGCTGCGTTTTTTCCTGCAATAGATGATTTGGGATTTCCATTTTCTATCAATGAAACATTTCAACAGAGAAATGCCAATTCTAATTTGGAAGAAGCTTACGATAGACTCGGCCGAATCTGTGACATAGCTGCTGCAGAAGATAAAAATGTAGTCGCTTATTTGAGCATGGCTTTTGGAAACCCATATAACGAGCCCTACCATAGAGATGATGTGCTTTTATGGGCAGAAAAAATACAAGAATTGGGAGTGAATACCATGAGTTTGGCAGACACTGTAGGAACGGCAAAATCGGAAGATGTGGCTTATTTATTTAAAGAAATACACAGACTATGGCCCCAACTTGAAATTGGCGCACATTTTCATGCAAAACCCAATGCTTGGTCAGAAAAAATAGATGCAGCGTTTCAAAATGGCTGCAGGCGATTTGATGGTGCCATTTTGGGCTTTGGTGGTTGTCCATTTGCAAATGACGAACTCACTGGAAATATTCCTACAGAAGGCTTAATTCAATGGTTTTCTGGGCAAGCCATTGCAGGTGTAAATATTTTGGAAATGCAAACAGCCATGAATATGGCCAACGGAATTTTCAACCGGCATTAAGGCGAAACCACCAATTTTTTGGCCACAATTCCAGTTCCGTAATTCACACGAATTACATACACACCCGCAGACAAACTAGAAATTGGATATTGGTATTCCGATGCAGGTTTGGCCAATTCTTCACCCAATATTTTTTGGCCTTTTGCATTAAATATTTCAAATTTTTGAATCAAATAGGGTTCATAATTGATGTTTAATACATCTTGAACAGGCATGGGCCATAATTTTATTTCCAAAGTATTGTTGCCCACAACAATGGTAGATGTCACTTTCGTTTCAGCCACATTTGTAGCCACTGGTTTTTGATAATCAAAATAAATAAACGCCCTGTTCTGTATAATATCTCCCACTTTTATCGCATCAGTAACACCTGCCTTAAAATGCACAAAACCACTGCTCAAATCATCGCCAGAAGTATTTTGGGATGGCAAATAGATTTCATCAAAATTCCATACCAATGCATGTCCACGGATTTTATAATTCAGGTTGTATTTTTGTTTGTGGCTGTTATCTGTAACCTGAATATATTGCATGGGTAATGTATTGGAAATCGTATCCACTACAAATACATGTACCGCACTATCGTTGCCCAAATTTTGAAATCGGATATGGTACTCCAAAGTTTTGTCTTTTTTGCCAATTTCTGCCTTATCGCATTGCTTGTCATTGGGATCAAATGCCGCTACAATTAATTGTTCCAATGACCTAAATTCAGAGGTATTATTTCCTTGAAAAGAGCACTGAAATAAAATGGTATCACCGGCCTGAATAATTAACGGATTGTTTAACAATTCCAAGCTGATTGTAGTATCATTATATACTGTCCACTCCAGCTCTGTATCCGCTTTTCGGGTCCATGGCAAATCAGATTTGGTCACCAATAATCCATTAACAAATTGCAACAACACTTTAAC
>JADYZD010000144.1 GCA_020853295.1 Bacteroidia bacterium
ACAAATCCGTAAGACTCTTTGCCCGCATCTACTGTGTTGTGCATGAAGTACACTTTACCTGGAATGTCGCAAAAAGCTGCGTTTAATTTCAATGGAGATGCAGGAATGGTGTCTGTATTCATCACCACAACATTGGTTACATATTGGAAAACGGTTTTTCTAAAATGCCGCATCACATTGTTAAAAATGTAAACTGGGCCATAGCAAGGAGATGAAACAGAAATGCCGTTAGCGGCTCCGTACATTTCATTGCCCCAAACCCGAATGTTGGCTGCATTGCCATCCACTTCAAAAGCATCATCACTTCCCGGGCCAAAAATGTTGTTATGGATGTCAAAATGCCTAGAACGGGTTGTATCTCCGGGGGTATCTGGACAGGTAATGCCATCACAGCCCCCATTAAAAAAATTATAACGCAAAACATTGCCACGACCGGTAAAAAGATGGTCGAAATACACCCTGCCTGGTTCTATATTTCTGGCTTGAAAAGGAAAATAATTGGGGTAATAGGTGTTTAACTGCCCATATTCCAAGCCAGTTTCTTTAAATTCAAAATAGCTCAATTTGGAAAAATCGTCTTCAAATTGGCAATGCTGGATGGTGTTGTTGTTGCTGTTGGCCCGAATATAAATTCCTTTATCGCAAAAATCAAATGAACAACTGTCCACAATGATATTGTTTGCATTGTTTAAGAAAATGGCACAACGGTAGTTGATTTGCTTGGCGGCTCCAAAATACTTAAAATGTATGCCTTTTATGGTGATATAATTTTGACTTTGAATGCTAAAAGCCCAAGCCTGCTGCGAAACCTGTATGGATTTAAACGCAGTATCCGATTTATCTTTAAACTTGATATAAGTATTGGGATTGTAGTCAATAAAAGGGAAATGGCTAGAGGTGGAGTTTCTGCCATCCCTAAAAAATCCATCGTGGTTAATGCCATGAAAACCGCTGCCAGAGCCACTATTGTCTATAATCCTTACTGAGCTGAAATAGCTCAACTCCATAAGGTTTCTATAAGGATAGAGGCGTTTGCCATTGACCACAACACAATTGGAATTAATTGGGCCCAAATCAGCATAGAACATATTGTAATCCCTATGTGCAGTATCAGATTGGGCTCTTTTCCATTGTATAGGTTGCTTAAACCCACCGTTTACAATTACTTTATCGTTTTCTGCCTGTAAAACTATAGGTTGGCTGGCTGTACCAGACTGCGTTATGTTTAGCTCACCGGTAAAATACTCACCTTCTAACAGAATGACATGATCACCCGCTTTCAGTTGATTTAACAGGCTTTGATTCAGTGTCCCCGGTGTATTTCGGGTTTGTGATACCCCTGAGCCGTTGGGGGATACATAGAATGTTCTAAGTGCTGTTTTATTTTCTATCTCTGGCCTTGTTGTGGTGCTATCAATAAGATCGGAAACAACAGTTTGTCCCAATTTTAAAACCGTTCTCACCATATATTCCTTGCCTGGAGTGGTATGAAAAACGCATCCACCATATTGTTTATTGGTGGTGCGGGCCAATTCAAAACCTGTTTTCCAGGGCTGCCAGTTGCCATTCTCTTTAATTCTATAAAAACAGTTGCCGTAAGCACTGTCGGAAACACCTGTGTTTAACAATACTGTAATTCCGATAGTATTGTAATTGGGGTACAGGTTTAACTTAGACTGTGCCTGGGAAATTTGAAAAACAAAAATGCTTGATATGAGCAAAAAGGTTCTCATGTCAGAATTGGCTGGCTTGGATAAAATTGTCCAATTCAGGATTGGAATGTCGTGCAGTATCTATTTCGTTTCTGGAACCCTGCCACCATTTTTTTCCTTTGTATATAAATATGATACTTTCTCCAATATCGTATACCGTTTTCATATCGTGGGAATTGATTACGGTTGTAATCTTATATTCTGTGGTAATATCCAGCAACAATTCATCAATAACGCGACTGGTAATAGGGTCTAGTCCACTATTGGGTTCATCACAAAAAAGGTATTTTGTGTTCAGTGCAATTGCCCTGGCAATACCCACCCGTTTTTTCATACCCCCGCTGATTTCTGCAGGGTACTTGCTGTTCACTTTTTCCAGGTGTACACGGTTTAAACAAAAATTCACCCTCTCTAGGCGTTCAGCAACAGACATGTTGCTGAACATGCGCAAAGGAAATTCAATATTCTCTTCCACAGTAAGGGAGTCGAACAAAGCTGTGCCTTGGAACAGCATGCCCAATTCGCGCCGAACCTCTTTTTTGTTTTCATAATCCATCTGCAAAAAGTCGCGCTTGTCATATAAAATTTGACCACTTTCTGGTGTAATCAAACCCACCATGCATTTAAGGAGCACGCTTTTACCTCCACCACTGGCTCCAATAATTAAATTGGGAATACCTGGATTAAAAGTAGCGTTTATATCAAACAGTACCTGTTTATCGCTAAAACTCTTGTTTACATTTTTAAGTTCAATCATGGCAATTACAGCATCAATTTGGCAATGATGAAATCAAAAAAGAGGATTAGCACACAACTGCGGGTAACTGCTCTGGTGCCTGCTTCACCCACTTCAAGTGCACCACCACTGGTAAAATAACCTTCGTAGGTGCTAACAGAAGTAATGATAAAGGCAAATACAAAAGATTTTACCAAGCTCACCACAAGGGTGAAAAGCCTAAAAGTTTCCCTAGCACCTTGAATAAATTCATTGGGATCCATAAGCCCAGTGAGTTTTGCCGCAAGAATACCACCGCTGATTAAAAGAAAATTGGCGATAATAATAAGGCAAGGGATCATAATTAAACCAGCTATGATTTTGGGCAGGCCCAAGAACCCTGAAGAATTGATGCCCATAACTTCATATGCGTCTATTTGTTCGGTTACACGCATATTGCCCACTTCAGAGGCAATGTTTGCCCCAACTTTACCTGCCAACACCAAACAGGTGATGGTTGGCGCCAATTCCAGCAAAGAACTGTCGGATACAATAGTACCAATAATTTTAAGCGGAATAAGTGGAGAAACCAATTGGTAAGCTGTTTGTACCGTAGTTACAGCACCCACAAAAATGCTGATGATGGCTACAATGGGCAAAGAACCCACCCCAATATTGTTCATTTCATGAACGGTGCGTTGCACAAAAACCCTAAATTTTTCGGGTTTGAAAAACATACTGCGAATAAATATCAGGTAGCGGCCCAGTTCAAAAAACATACTTCTTGTATTTCGCGGTAAAAATAAGTCGCATCATTGGTTTTGACAGCATAAAGCCTTTTAAAATGGCCAAATAATTATCCATATCGGGTTTGAAATTGCGGTATAGGAATATGTGAATAAACCGAGGAAATATTTGTTCTATTTAAAGTTTCCTAAACAATAAATAAAGAGTATTTTCGCCGCCGTTTTATGGGCATAATAACACGTTCAATGGCGTTGATAACGCTACTACTGGCAGGTACTGCGGTCTTTGCACAAACAGGTAAATCTAAGCCACCTAAGGAGATAGCTCCAGCAGTTCAAATCTATTTTGATTTAAACAAGTCAAAACTTAAAAAAAGTGAAATAGCCAAGTTGGAAAAATTGCTATTGGATTTAAAATCAAAAAGCGAATACCGCATTTTGCTTACGGGGCACACCGACAGTTTGGGCAATGATGCCTACAACTTAGAATTGTCTGCCTCCAGGGTGGATGAGGTGTACGATTGGCTTAGAACCGCAGGGGTTGATTCTGTAGTCTTGCGTAAAAATTACTACGGCAGAAGCAGGCCGAGAGAAGGCAATGCCGATGAAGAAAAAAGATCGAAAAACCGCAGGGTAGAAATTACAATTTACGAGAAAGAAAAGGTGGTTCCTCCACCTGCACCGCCAGTTGTTGTAAAAGATACTTGTGGAAGGGATACTATGGTTTTTGTAGGTGAGGGCGTGAGTATTAAAATGAATATTTGCGAGTACACCATGCGCTGCAAAGGCAATCCAAGGGGCTGCATTTCGGTAGACCGTCTAACTACATTGGATGAGATTTTTAACAATGGTACTCCCTTAAAAACGGCCAAGGGCGAAGGTTTTATTTGGGGTGGCATTATCAACTGCAAGTTTGCAGGAGATTCATGTCTTTCTAAACCCTCTAGTATTAGCTTTACAGTAGATGCCGAAATGTACAAAAGAGCCAAATTAATGGCTTTAAAGGCAAAGGGCGATAATTTAGAGCCAGATAAAGCTACAAAAATTACCACCACCAAAAGCAAGGATAAAATCACCGTTACTATACCTGTAAAATGCAGTGGCACTGCTTTTGTGGCGAGCAATGCGGGCAGGAGTAAAGTAGCCAAATTCAAAGACAAGACTGGCACTATTGCCAATATTTATGTGGTAGCTAGCGATCCAACCATCATTATTCCTGCAACCAAAGTGGGCAAATTTTGGATTGTAAATTACAAAGAAGTAGAAGGTGCCAAAATCATTGTTAAATTGAACAATGATGATGAAACGGTGATTTCAGATATAGATGTAAACAGCATTAGAAAAACCAAAAAGAAGGGCGAACTTCGCAAAAAATATAAGGTAAAAGCAAAACACCTTAAATAAACCAAACCACAAAACCATACATGGAAAAACTCACTCAAAGGTCACGCATGGTAGTCAACAAAAAAATGTCGTTTGCCGAACGCATTTACTTGCCTGCCGTGATCAAGGGCATGTTTATTACCCTGAGCCATTTTTTTAAGAAGAAAAATTCACTCAATTATCCCGAAGTAAAGCGTGAATTTGCTCCGGTATATCGCGGACAACATGTGTTAAAACGGGATGAAAATGGGGCAGAACGCTGCACAGCTTGTGGTTTGTGCGCGGTTGCTTGTCCTGCAGAGGCAATAACCATGGTAGCGGCCGAACGGCAGGCCGGTGATGAGGGAAATTACAGGGAAGAAAAATATGCAGCTACCTATGAAATTAATATGCTGCGCTGTATTTTCTGTGGATTGTGTGAAGAGGCTTGTCCCAAACAAGCCATTTTCTTAACCGATAGGCTGGTAAATGTAGAAAACAACCGCCAGGATTTTATTTATGGCAAAGACAAATTGGTAGAGCCTCGCGATGCCAGAATAGATGTAAGCAAAAGGCAGGTGTGGAGTTTTGCAGAAGGAGGTACCCAATGAACAGTTCGCAAATACTAGTAGGGGTACTTTCATTTATTTCCATTTTAGGGGCTATGTATGTGGTACTGAGTAAGAATCCAGTACACAGTGTATTGGCCTTAATTCTTACTTTCTTTTCCATTTCTGCCCATTATGTGGTGCTGAATGCACAATTCCTTTCTGTGGTGAATTTAATTGTGTATGCGGGTGCCATTATGGTGCTGTTCCTGTTTGTATTGATGTTGTTAAACCTGAATAAGGATTCTGAACCACAAAAACCCAAGATGGCATCTATAGCCGCGGCAATTGCTGCCGGCTTGCTTCTTGTTGTAATGGTGGCAGCAATAAAAGACAGCGCCGATAGGATTTACCACAATACTGTAGAAGATGTAGGATTGGTAAAATCACTAGGCAAATTGCTGTTTACCAAATATTTGGTGCCGTTTGAACTATCTGGAATTTTATTTCTTGCGGCAATGGTGGGTGCAGTATTGCTGGGCAAACGCGATAAACAAAACGAAGAAGAAATGACCAATACGGTGACAGAAACAGGAGGAACCGACAATGGATAATTCGATTTTCAATTCAGTTGAAATAAGCCAATACATTTATTTAAGCTGTGTGCTATTTGCCATAGGCTTGTTTGGAGTTTTGTATCGCCGAAATGCCATTGTATTGCTGATGTGTATAGAACTGATGTTGAATGCTGTGAATCTTTTATTTGCTGCGTTTTCATCATATATGGGCGATAACAATGGACAATTGTTTGTGTTCTTTATAATGGTAGTGGCAGCAGCCGAAGCTGCAGTGGGCTTGGCCATATTGGTAATGATGTACCGCAACACCCGCAGTACGGACGTAAGTTTAATGGATAATTTAAAAGGATGATGCAGAATTTATTACTCATTGTATTGGTGCCATTGCTGGGATTTTTTATTTCAGGAGTGTTTGGCAAAAAACTTCCTGAAACCATTACAGGATGGATATCATCGTTGGCAGTATTGGTGTCTTTTGTATTGTCATTTATGCTGTTTACCAAGCTTTCTGCTGATCCTACAACAGTAAAGCAATTCCTTTTTACTTTCCTCAGCGTAGGCGATCTGAATATTGCCTTTGAATTGCAGGCCGATAGGTTGACTGTAATTATGATGATGGTGATTACTGGAATTGGCTTCTTAATTCATGTGTATTCCATTGCATATATGCATGGTGATGAGGGTTTTTATAAGTTTTTTGCTTACCTAAACCTCTTTATATTCAATATGCTCATTTTGGTAATGGGTGCCAATTTCTTAATGCTGTTCTTTGGTTGGGAAGGTGTGGGACTTTGTTCTTACTTGCTCATCGGTTTTTGGTACAGCAATTTGGATTACGGCAAAGCAGCCCGCAAAGCCTTTGTTATGAATAGGATTGGTGATTTGGGCTTGTTGTTGGGTTTGTTCTTAATTATTTACCAATTTGGCAGTTTGGACTACGATATCGTTTTTGCAAAAGCAGCCGCTGCGCAGTTTAAGCCAGCAGTACTTACTGCAATTTGTATTTTGTTGTTTGTAGGAGCTATGGGTAAAAGCGCCCAAATTCCGCTTTACACCTGGTTGCCCGATGCGATGGCGGGTCCAACACCTGTTTCAGCATTAATACATGCCGCTACCATGGTAACAGCGGGTATTTATTTGGTGGTGCGCTGCCATGTAATGTTCGATTTCTCTATTCCTGCACGTGAGTTGATATTGTACATTGGCTTGGCCACCAGCATTCTTGCCGCCTTAATAGGTTTAAAACAAAACGATATTAAAAAGGTATTGGCCTATTCCACTGTGAGCCAATTGGGCTTAATGTTTATTGCATTGGGTGTAGGTGCTTATACTGCAGCCATGTTTCACTTGCTTACCCATGCTTTCTTTAAAGCATTGTTGTTCCTTGGCTCTGGTAGTGTAATCCACGCCATGGGTGGAGAACAAGATATTCGAAAAATGGGCGGACTTAAAAAAGCTATGCCCATAACCTATTGGACCTTTTTACTGGGCACTTTGGCCATTTGTGGCTTCCCATTGTTCAGCGGATTTTTTAGTAAAGACGAAATTTTGGCTGAGGTGTTTGCCCACAACCCTATAGTTTGGTTCCTAGCAGTGGGCAGTGCACTCATCACTTGTATTTATATGCTGCGCGTGTTTGTGGTGACCTTCTTGGGCGGTTTTAGAGGTACAGAAGATCAAAAACACCATTTACATGAATCGCCAGCTTTAATTACTGTGCCACTGTTGGTTTTGTCAGTATTGGCGGTATTTGGCGGTTTGTTGAATATCCCTGCACTGTTTGGAGAAGGATTTTCGGGCAAACTCACCCACTGGTTAGAACCAGTATTGGGCCATGCCGAGCATCCACATTTGGCGGTTGGAACCCAATGGATGCTATTGGCGGTGGCAGTAAGTACTTTGGTAATTGCCTTTATTTATGTGCGCATGCGCTATGTCAAAGGCGGCACAGTGCCTGAGGTTGATGCAGATCAACAAGGTGCTGGTAAATTATTGGCCAATAAATTTTATGTAGATGAAATTTATGGTACTGCCATAACTGAGCCTGTAAATACAACAGGAGAGGGGCTCTACAAATGGGTAGATCGCAAAATCATTGATGGATTGGTGAATGGCACTGGTAAAGCAACAGGCATGTTTTCTAACATCTTGGGTAAAATGCAAACCGGCAATATTGAGAACTATTTGTTGTACATGGTGATTGGAATCATCATAATCGTTGGATTTAATTTATTTAAATAAGAATGGAACTCATACTCATACCTATAATCACAGGCATTATTGCAGCTTTAAGTGGCAAATGGAGCAAATGGGTGGCCATTGTGGGCTCGCTTGCAGGGTTGGTAATTACTGCCATTTGGCTTTCAAAGTTTAATGCCGATGGAAGTTTTAATTTCGTTTTTGACCGGGTTTGGTTTTCAAAGGCCATACATTTTAAAACCGGAGCAGATGGAATTAGCATGGTACTGCTATTGTTGACCAATATTTTAAGCCCAATGATTGTGCTGGCAGCAGCGAACAAACACAATACCGATAAAGCGGCATTGTTTGGTTTGATAGTCATCATGCAAGGGGCATTAAATGGTGTTTTCCTATCTATGGATGGCATCATGTTCTATATTTTCTGGGAATTGGCCCTTATCCCTGTTTACTTTATTTGTGCTCTTTGGGGCGAAAACAACAGGTTTGTCACTACACTCAAGTTCTTTATTTACACATTTGTGGGCAGTTTGGCTATGTTGGCCTCTTTGATTTATTTGTACAGCCTAATGCCAGAAGGTTCATTTGACTATCAGGCATTGGTAAATGTGGCTTTAAATGAAACCCAGGCAAAATGGATTGGAGCCGGGTTCTTACTCGCTTTTGCAGTAAAAATTCCATTACTACCATTGCATAGTTGGCAGCCCGACACCTATACAGAGGCACCGACAGCAGGCACCATGCTTTTAAGCGCCATTATGCTTAAAATGGGTTTGTATGGTTTAATCCGTTGGTTTTTCCCATTGGTACCCGAAGCCATTGGCTTTTATACCCCAATTATTATTGCAGCGGGTGTTTTAGGTGTGCTTTATGGGGCACTAATTGCCATTAGACAAGATGATATGAAACGCTTGGTGGCATTTTCATCACTTTCACACGTGGGACTCATAGCCGCTGGTATTGCCACTTTATCAACCACTGGAATTCAAGGTGGGATATTGCAAATGTTCAACCACGGCATTAATGTATTTGGATTGTTTTTGGCAATAGATATTATACAAAGCAGGGCTGGAACGCGCAACTTGCAACATTTGGGTGGCATTGCCAAGCAGGCCCCATATTTGGCTGTAGGCTTTATGCTGGTAATGCTGGCTACAGCGGCGGTGCCTTTTACCAATGGATTTCCAGGTGAATTATTGCTCTTAAAAGCAGTGTTTACCAAAAATGCTATTTGGGGTGTATTTGCCGGAATAACCATTATTCTCTGTGCTGTTTACATGTTTAGAATGTACCAGTTTAGCATGTTTGGCACAGCAAAAAATGGCATCTATTTGTTTCCAGATTTAAACATGCGCGAAAAATTGTTGTTCGGTGTGCTAGTCATCATCATTATATCTGCAGGTGTATTTCCACAGTATTTGTTGGATTTGTGCGGACCATCAGTAGATAAAACCATAAAAATTATTGAAAATACAGTGGGGGTAATATCATGAAATCGCTATTGGTAGTTTTTTTAGGCGCTATAGTGGTGCTTTTTGTAGGATTGGGTAAAAAGGAAACCAAAACTACACCTTTGGCCCTGCTGTTCATTGGCATTGCCTTGGCCTTAATTCCATTGGACTTTTTGGGCAAATTGCCTTGGAGTTTTGAAAAAAATGTGCCTGTGGATATGCTGTTTTTCGACAAAATATCACTGAGTTTTACCGCTGTGCTGCTTTTGGCTTCCTTTCTTGTATTTGGCCTGTTTGGCTCTAAAGTACAAGTGGGATCAGATTTGCTGGGATTGTTAATGTTTAGCTTAAGCGGTGGTATTATTCTTACGGCCAGCAGCAACCTGGTTATGGTTTTTATCGGCATTGAGGCTTTGTCTATTCCTTTATATGTTCTGGCAGGCAGTCGCAAAACCAATTTAAAAGGCAATGAGGCTGCGATTAAATATTTCTTAATGGGTGCTTTTTCAACTGCCATTTTCTTAATGGGTTGTGCATTTGTATATGGTTCTACTGGTGCTATAGACATGGAAACCATTTACCGTGCGGCCTATACCATGGAACACCTCAAAGCCGTTAGCCCTTTGTTGATTATAGGCACCAGTTTGATATTGGTGGGATTGAGTTTTAAAGTTTCTGCCTTTCCTTTCCATTTCTGGAGTCCAGATGTTTATGAAGGCAGTCCGAATAGGGCCACTGTATTTATGGCTACCATTGTAAAAGTAGCTGCATTTTCAGCCATATTCAGGTTGTTTAGTATCGTATTAATGGACCTAAGGGGTGAAAGTTGGGGTATAGTTGTGGCGGTAATGAGTGCATGTACCATTTTACTGGGCAATATTGCTGCATTGCGCCAAACCAATGTAAAACGCACTTTGGCCTACAGTTCTATTGCGCATGCTGGGTATATGCTTATGGCGATTTTGGTAAGTCCAGAAATGGGCTTTTGGGCCATTTTGCTCTATAGTTTTGCATATATCGCTGCCAGTGTAATTGTGTTTTACTATTTCAATGAAATTAGCAGCAATAGAGATGAGTCTTTTGAAGCCTTTAACGGATTGGCAAAGAACAATAAATTTGGAGCTGTGTTGCTTGCATTGAGCATGTTTTCGCTAGCAGGCATTCCTTTAACAGCAGGATTTGCTGGTAAATATTCCATTTTTAGTGCAGCTTTTGTAGAATACAAATGGCTCGTATTTGTGGCCTTACTGGGCTCTGCAATTAGCATTGCCTACTATTTCCGCATATTTAAATCGGTCTTTTTCACCGAAGGCGATGCCAAGGTAAATACGACTGCAGTTTCAGCCATTTTCTTGGGCATTGCTGCTATTGTTATTTTGCTTTTGGGTATTGCACCGTCTATCCTCACAAATCTGTCTGTATTTAAATTCTAAGCTATGAAGAAACTGGGATTTTTGTTGTTTATCATCGGCGCTTTGTCTTTTTCTTCTTGCCGGTATGAAGATGGACCGAAACTCACTTTTAGAAGTGCAAAAGCCCGTGTAAGCAATGTGTGGCACATGTACCGCTATTTTTATAATGGCGAGGAACAAACTGATAATTTTAATGTTTTATTTCCAAATTGGACTTTAGACATTAAAAAGGATGAAACCTACATATTGTCTTATTCTGTGATAATTGGCGGAAACAATTCTGAAAAAGGGCAGTGGGAGTTTATGGAAGACGGCAAAAAATTGAATTTCCGTGCCAATAGCACTGGCACCAATATTTGGACCATAACACGCCTAAAAAATGATGAGTTGTGGGCAGAACAAACCGACAATTCAGGCAAATTGGTTCAATACCGTTTAAGGCCTTAAGGTTTTTCTGCGAGCAATTCTGCTTTTCCTTTTTTGAGCAATTCCCTAGCCTCAGCATCAATTTCGGGGTATTCAAGTCCCAGAGATTCCAGGGTTTCTAAGAGTACACTACAAACCATTAAATTCCTTGCCCAGTTGCGGTCTGAGGGTATTACAAACCATGGAGCATAACTAGTAGCTGTATTGGCAATGGCCTCCTGATAAGCATTTTGGTATTGGTCCCAATACTGGCGTTCTTGTATATCGCCATAACTGAATTTCCAGTTCTTCTCGGGCATATCTACACGTTCTAAAAACCGTGCTTTTTGCTCTTCTTTGGATACATTTAAAAAGAATTTCAAAATTACGGTTCCATTCTCAGCAAGGTGCTTTTCAAAATTGCGAATGCTCTCATACCTTTCTGCCCAAAAAGATGCGTTGATGTCCTTTTCTGTTTTGATTAATGGCAAATTTTGTCCCAAAATGTATTTGGGATGCACGCGAGTAACCAATACTTCTTCGTAATACGAACGGTTGAAAATACCGATGCTTCCGCGCTGCGGCAAATCTTTATAACAGCGCCAAAGGTAATCGTGGCTTAATTCTAGCGGGGTTGGCGCTTTGTAAGAAACCACCTGACAACCTTGTGGATTGATGCCAGACATTACCGATTTTATGGTGCCATCTTTGCCAGCAGCATCCATGGCTTGAAAAACCAGGAGTAAGCTGTATTTGTCTTGGGCATACAACTTGTCTTGCCACTCACTTATTTTGAGTTTTAGTTTTTCAAACTCTGCAAGTCCATTCTCTTTCTTTAAATTGTTCTTGTAATCGGTTTTATAATTGCCAAGTTCAAATTTTTTGCCATTGTAAACGGCAATATTTTTATCTTTTAAAAATTTCATTTCAGTAGGTTGGTGTTAGAAATAGATTCCCAAGCGGTAAACAAAAGAACCCAAAGGATTGATCTCTTGAAATTCCACATCTCTGGCATAGCCAAGCATCATATATGAGCCTGGACCATATTGGATGCCCAGTGCAAAAATAGGTGATGACACCCATTGGCGGCGCACGGCAGATCCAGGCACAAAGCCGTTGAGCAAACGGTATTCAGCGTGTAGAAAAAATTGATCGGCAATGATAAGGCGGCCAAAACCATGCACCCCATAATAGGAATAGGTATTGCCAGCAGCGGCCAGGTAACTGCCGTGTACACCAACACCTGCCATAAACGGGCGAACTGGACGTATGCCAACAAATGGAGAAAGTTCTGCAAAGAAGGCGCCTCCACTGGCGGTAAGCATAAATTCCAAGCCAGGAACCGCATTTTCTTTGGAAAATATAGGTTTTCTTTCCTTTTCAGTAGAATCGCTGGCCTTACCAGAGTTCACATCATCTTGGTATTGACCGAATACTGTGGTGAACACTTGGAAACAAAGTATCAACACGAGCCCTGCTTTTTTTAACATATCCTTAAAACGTTTGTTTAGCCACAATTATACATCTAAAATTGTACCGCGATTCGCACTTTCTATGACCAAAATACATAATTTTTCCGCCGGGCCATCAATTCTTGCCGGCTCAGCATTTGAAAAAAGCATTGAAGATATCAAAAATTTCGCCAATACTGGCTTAAGTATTCTCGAAATTTCTCACAGGAGCAAGGAGTTTGAATCCATCATGGATCAAGCAAATGCCATTGTTCGTGAGTTGATGTCGGTACCTGAAAATTATGATGTTCTTTTTTTGGGTGGTGGAGCCAGCACCCAGTTTTTTCAAATTCCACATAATTTTTTAAGAACCAGCGCAGCCTATACCAAAACAGGTGTTTGGGCCGCAGGTGCAATTAAAGAAGCCAAACTATATGGAGAAGTAAATGTAATCGCCAGCAGCGAAGCCGATAATTACAATTATGTGCCTAAAGACTACAGCATACCAGCGGATGCTGATTATTTCCACTGCACCAGCAACAACACCATTTATGGCACTCAAATGAAACAATTCCCCAGTTCTCCAGTTCCATTGATTTGCGATATGAGTTCTGATATTTTTAGCCGTCCCGTAGATACCAGCAAATTTTCATTGATTTATGCAGGTGCTCAAAAGAACATGGGCCCAGCTGGAGTTACATTGGTAATTGTAGATAAAGCCATGTATGACCGCAGGGCGAGTCGCCCAATACCCAGCATGCTCGACTATAAATTGCATGGTGAAAAGGGCAGTATGTACAACACGCCGCCGGTATTCCCCATTTTGGTTTCACTATACAATTTGCAGTGGGTTAAAGAAAATGGCGGTGTTGCAGGCATGGAAGCCAGAAACAATGCCAAGGCAGAATTGTTATACAATACTATCGACAACAATCCACTATTTAGTGGTACCTGCGCGGTGGAAGATAGAAGCCATATGAATGCTTGTTTTGTATTGAACGACCCCAATCCAGAAATGGAACAAAAATTTGCAGCTGCTTGCAAAGAAGCTGGAATTAGTGGAATTAAAGGCCACAGAAGTGTGGGCGGTTATAGGGCATCTATGTACAATGCATTGCCATTGGAAAGTGTGCAGGCTTTGGTTAATGTAATGAATACTTTCGCTTGATATGAAGATTTTAGCAAATGATGGCATTGACAATGCCGGAAGAGAAATACTGGAGAAAGCTGGATTTCAAATTTTTACTGACAAAATACCACAAAATGAACTTGCATCCCGCATTGGGGAGTACGATATCATTATTGTGAGAAGTGCTACCAAAGTAACAGCAGAAGTTATTGATGCTGGTCATTTAAAATTGATAGCCCGTGCAGGTGTAGGACTGGATAATATTGATTTAAAGCACGCTGGTTTGAAAAATATACCCGTGGTAAATACGCCCAATGCCAGCTCAAGAAGTGTGGCTGAATTGGTTTTTACCCATGTGTTTACACTATTGCGGTTTGCACAACAAACCAATAGGGTAATGCCCAAAGATGGGGTGGCGAAATTTAATGAACTGAAAAAAATCGCATCCAATGGTACTGAAGTAGCTGGCAAAAAACTGGGCATTATCGGTTTTGGCCGCATCGGACAAGAAGTGGCAAGAATGGCAATTGGCTTGGGAATGGAAGTTTTGGTGTATGATTACAAACAAAGGGAATTTGACCTTACCATCACGCTTCATCGCAATTATCAGATACACAATTTCAAGTTACAATTGATGGGTGTAACCATGGATGAGTTGTTGGCCAATTGTGATATACTCACCTTACATACCCCGGGCAGTGCAGAGGTGATTGGAGAACGAGAAATAGCCTTAATGAAAAAGGGTTCTATGCTTATCAATTGTGCCAGAGGCGGGGTGGTGAATGAAAAAGCCATGACTGCTGCTTTAAAAAGCGGACAATTGGTAGCTGCTGGTATCGATGTTTTTGAGCAAGAACCACCAGTGTATACAGAATTTTTGGAAATGGACAATGTTTCACTGACTCCGCATATTGGAGCCAGTACCGCCGAAGCCCAAGCCAGGGTGGGGATAGAGCTTGCCGAACGCATTATTGCGTTTGTAAAACCCAGTAAATAGTGGTTAGAATTTTTCCGTTTGCCGCTTTAAGGCCCAATGCAGAGTACGCCGACCAAGTGGCCTGCCATGTGGGTGGAGGATTACAACAAGCGGAACTGTTAGAGGAACTGGTGCAGAATCCACTGAGCTACTTGCATGTAGTGAAGCCAGGCTTGCATTTTGGGGATAAAGAGACCCAAGAAATACACTACAAATTTGCGGGCAACTACTTTAGGCAAATGTTGGAACAACAAGTGCTCACCAAAGAGGATGAACCTGGAATCTACATTTATCGCCAAACTTTTCCCGATGGACATGTTTTTGAAGGACTGGTATTGGGTATCTCTATTATCGATTATTTAGAGGGATCCATAAAAAAGCACGAATACACCCTAACCGAAAAAGAAGCCAAAATGGTAGAACACATTACCCACACAGGGGTAGTGGGAGAGCCAGTGCTGATTGCAAATCCAAATGGAGCTTATGTAAAAGACTGGATTAGAAGGCATAAAAAAGGCGATTCAATATTGGCATTTAGCGATAAAGCGGGAATTCTACACGAAGTTTGGCTGGAATCGGCAAAAGAAGGTATTGCAGAAATACAACAAGGCTTTAGGGATATAGATGCATTGTATATTGCCGATGGTCACCACCGCATTGCAGCCAGCTCATTGTACCTTACCCATATGCACAACGAACGCAACTGGCCAGCAAGCAAAATGTGCTTTATGGCTTATGTGCTATCTGATGAAGATTTGTGGATTAAGCCTTTTCACAGACTGGTAAAGGGTTTGGATGACAAAAGCTTAGAGTTGTTTTTGGCCAAATTAAATGCCCGTTTTACCTGTGAGGCATCGGCAACCCAAGTTATTCCAAGTTCCAAAGGCGAGTTTGGTTTATACACCCGCAAAGGCTGGTTTAAACTCAGTTTTAGAAATGTAGCCGATTACAGCACCCCAGCAGAAAACCTGGATGTAAGTCGGTTAGAGAAATATATATTTGGAGAAATTTTGGGTATTAAAGACAGCAAAACCGATAATAGGTTGGGTTTTGTAAGAGGGGATATGCGGGCAAATGAACTGGAACGCATGGTGGATTCAGGCAGTACTGATGCCGCATTCCTTTTATTTGCCAATACCATGCATGAAATACAGGAAGTGGCCGATGCCGGACAGGTAATGCCACCCAAAAGTACCTGGATAGAACCAAAGCTTCTCACGGGCATGCTGATACAGCAGTTCTAATTTACTTTCAATTATTCAATTCTCAGGCGTTTCCCATTTAAGGGAATTTCTTGCTGTGCTTATAAGCCGCAGTTCATTACAATGGTATTGGTCTTATACCAGCAATCCGCCTGCCCAATCCAAACACATTTAATTTCAACACAGGTTAATCCAAGGCCTTAGTTATTGCGCGATTCGGGCAATGCTTGTAGGTATTAAGTAATACATTATGAGGTAGTTATGGGTTATGACTTCACCTAATAAATCAAGTACCGCCAAGGCTTATAATTCTGCCAATTTGACACGCCAGAACTGCACTTTACAAAAGTAATTTACATTTGTAAAGCAACACTATTTACAAATGTAAAGGAATTTATTTACATTTGTAAAATGGATGTAAATACCCGTGTATTGGCCGTAATGGCGCATTATTCTTTAAGCAAAACCGACTTTGCACTGAAATTAAAGGTATCTCAAGGGGTGATTTCGCATATAAGCAGCGGCAGAAACAATGCAGGTTTGGACCTGATCGTTAGTTTGCTTACCGAATTCAAGGAAATCAATCCAGAATGGATGGTGCTGGGAATAGGGGATATGCTGCGCGAAAAGGGTGCGTTAAATAGGCAAGAAGAGCTTGTTAAATTAACAAATGAAGTAGCATTGCTTAATGAAATGAATTACAATACTTTACAAAACAGATTGGACACCCTAAAAAAGAGAATTCAGGGCGAAATCTAAGCCTTAAAACATGCTGAGTTGGCGCTTTTCTTCAGGTTTGCCAAACACAGCTTCAAAATTTTTCTTAAAAGCATTGATATTGCTTTCGCTTACCGTATAAATCATGCTGGTTTTATAACTGTTGCCTTCAATAAAGCCTGCCTGTTTTAGTTCCGCAAGGTGCTGAGATACAGTGCTTTGCGAAAATGGCAACTGCTCTACAATGCTTTTACAAGTTTGGTTGTTGTGCTCCAAAAGGAATTTTAAAATGGCTACCCTGGCTGGATGACCAATGGCCTTTGCGCCGGTGGCCAATACTTTGAAATCTGCACTAAATTGGGCTACTTTTTTGCTCTTCATCGTTAATCGCTTTTATAATATGAAGTGGCAAATTTAATATTAAAAACGTATAAAGCCAATATAGCTTTTAAGAAATTTCTTTTTTATGTTTCCACCGCCTGTGGCTCCACAACCAGTTGTGGGGTTGAGAGAGGATATCCCTTTCTGCAGCCCTTACAATGGCCTCGGTAATTTCTCCATCCACAGTGGTGGTGGGTGTGTCCGATAAAACCTCTGTATGACCTACATACTTGCCCCGTGATACCTTTTCTATTCTTAAATACACCACTGTATGGTCCAGTTTGCGGGCAATTTTCTCTGTGCCCTGCATAAAACAAGTGTCTTGGTTTAAGAAATGGGTCCAATATGCATTTTTACCAGTACTTGGGTTTTGATCCCCAATAAACGCGGTAGCGCAAGTAATGTGGTTGTTTGATGTCATAATCCTCAAAGTTTTTTCCATAGGAAATGGGTGGGTACCAAACCTGCTTCTGAGATTAAAAAACCAGTGGTCCCAAGATGGACTGCTTAGGGTTTTGTATACACACTGCGCATGCTGGGGTATGCTTATTTGTGCGGCAAGACAAACCCACTCCCAATTGCCACAGTGGCTCATTACCACCACACAACTGCGGTTGTTTTCTGCGAGTTTCTCAAAAAAACCGGGGTCAGCCAAGCGCATCCGCTTAAGCAATTGGTTTTTTGATATACTAAGTCCCTTTATCGTTTCCAGCATCAAGTCCATCAAATGTCGATAAAACTTGACTTCAATGGCCTTTAATTCTTTGGATGACTTTTCTGGAAAGGAGTTTTTTAGGTTTTGGCGAACTACTTTTACCCTATAACCGATAATGCGGTACAATACAAAGCCCAATACCTCTGAAAGCAGGTACAAAACCCAAAATGGCAATAGCGATAACAGCCAAAGCCAGGGCACTACCAATATCCTAAACGCTATGCTCAATTATTTGAAATACCTAAAATCCTGTCCAGATTTGATTTTTAACAAAGATTCGTACATCAAATCTATGCAGCTTTGCACATCATCTTCATGCACCATTTCTACCGTGGTGTGCATGTATTTTAATGGAAGAGAAATTAATGCCGATGCTACGCCATGGGCGCTGTAAGCAAAACTATCGGTATCAGTGCCGGTACTGCGACTTACCGCCGCACGTTGATAAGCAATTTTCTTGTCTTTTGCTGCCTTAAGCAACAATTGCAACAAGTTGTTTTGTACTGCAGGTCCCCAAGTGAGTACGGCGCCTCTTCCGCATTTACACTCACCCTGTTTCTTTTTATTGTACAATGGTGATGTAGTGTCGTGCGTTACATCGGTTACAATGGCAACATCGGGTGCCAGTCTTCTGCTAATCATTTCCGCACCACGCAAGCCTATTTCCTCCTGTACAGAATTGACCACGTACAAAGTAAATGGCAACGCTTTTTTGTTTTCCTTGAGTTTGCGCGCCACTTCAGCAATCATAAATCCGCCCATGCGGTTGTCTAGCGCACGCCCCACAATGTACTTTTCATTCAACCAAGTCATTTGGTCTTGAAAAACAGCTACTGAACCCACATGAACACCCATTTTTTCAACTTCTTCGCGGCTGTTACACCCAATGTCAATAAACACGGTGTCTTGCGCCGTTTCTGGATTTTTATCGCCACGCACATGTATGGCAGGCCAGCCAAAAATACCAGGTACCACACCATTTTCGCCATATATATTCACACGCATGCTGGGTGCAATCTGAAAATCGCTGCCCCCATTGCGGATTACATAGATGTAACCATCCTCGGTGATGTAATTTACAAACCAAGAAATTTCATCGGCATGGGCTTCAATAACCACTTTATACTTTTGTCCGGGATTAATTACCCCAACAGCAGTGCCATAGGTATCTACAATATGCTCATCAATATAAGGCTTTAAATAATCCAGCCAAATCTTTTGTCCACTGCTTTCAAAGCCAGTTGGCGATGCATTGTTCAAATAAGTTTCAAGAAATTTTTTAGAATCTTTCCGCATAGATGGCAAATATAAGTGCCTTTGTTAAAAATAGAACACAAGTAAATTCAAAACAGGGAAGTGTAAAACATGGTGATAGGGTTATAGAATTTTCACTGAAATTGCCCGTTTAGTATACATCATTTATGAATAAAAGACTTTTTTACACACTACTGGTGCTTTTGTGTGGGACACTAAACTCAGCTGAAGCGCAGGAAAGCATTCAGTATGCAGGCAAAACTTACAAAGTGTATCCTTACAGAATGGAACACAGCACTTACTATGATTTGGACATTCCTTTCTATCCCGGAAAACTTATAGATGGTGAGTATGCGGTTTTGTTTGCCAAACCCAAAATGACATATCCACCGTCGGATTTTGGAACCGATAAATATCCTTGTGCTTTGCTTCAAATAAAAAATGGGGTAAAAGAAGGCAAAGTGGTGTTTTTTGACAACAAGCTTTCGAGAAAAAATAGCCTTTATGTGCTGTGTGCAGGTGAATACAAAAACAACTTAAAGTCGGGCACATGGAAACACTATGAAATTTCGGCATACGGTTTTATCAAAGACAGTGCCCATATTGAGTATGAGGCTGGCTTAAGGCATGGTGTATTTAAACAATGGAAAGAAGGAACCATCACTTGTCTAGTACATTATAAGAATGGCAAAAAGCATGGATTGAGAGCATGCGGCAGGAGCAATTTGAATTATAAAAATGACACGCTGGATGGCTGGCAAATTGATTCCAATTATTCTTCAGTAATTAAAGTGTATGTGTATATGGGCCGGCGCAGCGATACTTTTACGGTTCAATACTTAGATGGAATTACCAGCAGGCCTAGCAATTCAGAAAGAACTGTAGTTTTAAAAAGGTATGATTCTACAACCAATATTTTTGACAGCAGCACATTGTACTACAACGGAAATACATACGAATCAGGAAACTTAGTAAATTCAATTGCTCAATTTAGTGAAATCAGTGATGTATTTGAAGATGACAACCCACGCGGTTATGGTGATGAAAGGGGAAAGAATATTTACTATAAAACCGATTTTTACGATTCATTGGGTAAATTGAATAATACCCTATATTATATTAATGGTTATTCCAGGCTTACCGAAATGGACAAAACGGAAGCAACGTATGAGGTCACTACCATAAAGCCTAAGCACAAGAACTATACTGAGTCTCTTTACGGCTACAGGAATACCAAAAAGAAGAAAAAGTACTACTTCATCCCTTATCAACAGCGCCAAGTGATTAAGGCTTTGTATACCGATTCTGCACTTGGAACCGTATACCGTGAGACTTTGGAAATTAATGGTGAGCCTTCCATCATTCAAGAATTTTATGTTAGCGGGTTTGAAAAAAAATTGATTTACAAGCAAAAATTTAAGCATTCCTATTTTACCCGAAAAGTAGAAATTAATAAGAGTTACAATGATCGTTTAGAGACTTTTAGTCCCATTTATTACACTAAAAAAATGGGCAAATTGCCCCTGTTTTACCTTACAGATAAGATGGAATATATCAATTTTGAAACATGGGCGTTTATCGATACCAACCAAATTGAATCAACCATTAGTATCAAAAAAGACGATGATAAACAGCTAATTGAACTCACGGGTAGGGGAGTTTTATCGGAATTGGACAATAATAGGATTTTGGTACAAAGCATTGATTATAAACAGGACAAACACCATAAAGTAGCCATAATATGGAAAGATACCATTTGCATTACCCAAAGATATGATTCCAAGAACCTAATGGGCTTAACGAGCAAGCAATATTACCCTGAACACATAGGCCAGCTTATAGATGATGAAGGTATACCGGTTAAAATGGGCAAGGTGTATTTGGATGGCAGGCCATATAACGGGATACTTAAAATATATGCAGGAGAAAGCATTGAAGACAATAACATCACCTACATAGTGCCAAAAGAATCATACAAGGAACGCATATTGCATGTACCTTTTTACAAATCGGATGATGAATCTTATTACAGAAGGAATTCAAAAAATGCAGTTCATTCACGTTTAACGTTAAACATACACAAAGGTGAGGCATATGGTGAGGTGGTGTTTAAGGAATATTGGAGTAGCGGCAAGAAATACCGCATATCACAAAGGAAAACGGATTACACAAAATCGCAATCAAGAAAATCTGCTGAAGGCTGGTATTCTGTTGGGCAGTTGCATGGCGACTTTTACAAGTGGCAATACTATGGCAACCAGCATTTGAGGTACAAATATGGCAAACTTGTGGGTTTGCAAAACGAGTCTGGTAAATGGACTTACACCTATTCTGCTGAACATAAAATAGATCCAGGAGCCAGTACGGTTTTTATAAACGACCAAGGGGAATTGCATGGCCATGCCTCGGTTTTATTAGAGGATGATGCATATTTTACAGTGGAATTGAAAAATGGGTTGCCCAATGGTGGCTTTTATTCCTACACCCACGGCAAACTCAGTGAATCTGCGCAGTTTAATGAAGCCGGACTTCATGGCAGCTATAAAGCCTGGTATTATGAAAGTGAATTGGATACCACATATTTATTATTGGAGGCAAAGGCGGTGAACAACCACTTGGTAGATACGGTTAGAACTTATTTTATGGATGGCAAACCCAGTTGCGTGCTTATTTTAAGTAAGCCATTAATAGCTACCATTATTGGTAAAGATAAACATGAAATGAGCATTTACAGTTTGGATGACGACCTGTATTCCGATTTTTCAGGAATAAGTGATGGTGGAAAAGGCAATTATAGTGGGCAGTATTCATCAATGGTTTTAGATTCCAATGAAAAAGAAGACAGTTTGGAACAGGAGCCCAATACCTACAAGCAAAGCGTGGTAGTTGGGTGCTCAGATTATGGTATTTCAGGTTCGCACAATCAATTGGTGGTTTTTTCCCCAGAATGGTCGGGTTATTATCAGTATTTCTATAAATCCGGACACAAAAGTCAAGAGGGAAGGGCGGTAAACGGAACACGCAGTGGCATTTGGAAATTCTATAACGAAAGCGGGTATTTGTTTAAAGAAGTGGATTATAACAAAGGCAGTATCACCAATCCGTTTGACACTGCAAAAAGTATAGTATATAGTGGTAAGTGCAAAGGATACAACAATATGGGCAAACCCATATATGAAGGTTTGATTGTAGACGAAGACTTTGATTACACTTGTGCCACTGAGGTAGCCATAGCCATTCAGGATATTTATTTCACAGCTGTTTTTGACTCATTGGGCAACAATATTTTAAATACGAGCCAATATACACCTGTGCAAGAGTACCAGATATCGGGGGCCAAACTGTATGAGGGGTTTTGGTATATGGGCCAGCGCGACAGTATTTGGAAATACTTTGATGCAGGTGGCAACCTGAATGAGATTGGGAAATACGCCCAGGGCAAGCGCCAAGGTCGCTGGATCAGTGGTGATTTGATTGGAATCAATTATATCGACAATGCTTGTTTTAAGTCAGAAGACGACTACCGGATTGACGAATTGCGCAAGCAGTTGGAGTTTACAGAAACTTTCTATGAAAATGGCAAGGTGGTGGATTACCAAAAAACACAGGTTCAAACCGATGGATATTCAGGCAGGTATGGTTGGTACGGTTTTAACAAGGTGTATAAATTGCCCAAACTAATGGGCAAAAAAATGAAGAAAGAGTTGAAATACTCAGATTATAAAATACAGAAAAGGCATGGGTTGAGAAAAATAAATCCCTTGCGTTTGATAAAACGCAGGCATCATAGAATTTCGGTAACACCAGAATTTTAGGGAGGATCAATTGCCACCGCCGCGGTAGCAAATGCCTATTAAACCATTGTAGGCTTGACCAAGACCAAGTTCTAGATTTATACCCATATGTTCGCTGAAGTAGTATTTAAAGCCGGTAACAAACTGTGGGGTAATTCCTTTGCCCATTTCTTTTCTAAGCGTTTCAGAGATAAATCCGTGTTCAGAATTGGTATAAAATCCTTTCGATGAAAATCCCAGTTTTCCTCCAAAATAGGCGTCAAAATCATCGTTTTGGCCAGCATGAAACAACAAGCGGATGCCCAGGTCTGAAGATTTATAGATATCAGAGCCTTGGGCCACAATGGCTTGGCCGGCAATATTTGTATAGCCAGAATACGTAGATTTTAACTGAACATATGAGGTGCTAATACCAGCGCTAAAACGGTCGGATAGTCCCAAATCGAAATTGATACCATACAATAAAATGGGCGGTGTTTTTAAGTCGGTAGGTTTAAAAGTATTGTTATAGGTTTTTTGAACAAATTGGCTGCCGTGATAGCCGGCGGCAAATGTAAATGCATATTGGCCTTTAAATTTTTGGGCATTAGCCAATTGGGTCAAAGCCATAAAGGTGGTGAGGAGAAATGTCGCTTTCATAGTTACAAGTATATATATGAATGTGGCAAGATTCCAAGCATTTGAGCCAATCCTCAATTGTTATATAATTTACATTATGTTAAGTAGGTGAAAGTAAAGAAAGGCGACATTGTCGCCCTTCCATATTTATGCATTTGATTTGTTACTCTTTCCCTACAGCTTCCAATGCGTCGATTTTCGCTTGGTAACCATCGGCTCCTGCTTTGTCATCCAATTCCAATGAAGCAGTTTTTAAAGCTTTGTAAATGTTAATTTGGTCCACTACAGAGTATTCAAGATTGCCAGCAGCCATTTCCAAGTACTTGCGGCTTTCTATATACACGGCTTTCAATTCCAAGTCTACTTTTGCCCTATCTGCACTATTGGTGAACTTCGATTTTTTATCGTACAGTTTTTTGGTTTCAAATTTCAACAAAGCCACTCCCAAGTTGTAGTTGGCATCGTAGTTGAACTCATCCAATACCAAAGCCTCTTTGTAATCCGCAATCGCAGCATCAAAGTTCTCTTTGCGTTCCCATAAAGTTCCTCTGATAAAATACAGCCTGCTGGTTGGGCTAGCTTCAATTTGTTTTGATACATCATCAAACAACAAATCTGTGCGGCCAATGCTTACATAGTAATTTACCAATAATTGAAACATGGCATTGTCACCAGGTGCTGCAGCAATACCCTTGCGCACAATTTGCTCGGCCATAGCGGTATCGCCTGATTCCAAATAGGTTCTGCTTAGTCCTTCATATACCACTGGGCTCAAGCTTCCACCATCTACCAATTCGGTCAGCACTTCACGCTTCACCTTTGGATCGGTTACATACATGGCAATTGCAGCCAACCTTTCTTGAAGGTATTTGTAAGTAATGCCGCTTCTTTCTAGCCCATTGATATCTGCAGTATCCATTTTAGAATGCACATAGGTTAGGATTTGGTAATACAGAATGGCTGAGTCGTACAACTTTTTGTCTACAATCTCGGCGGCCTCATTAAAGCCCACACCAAAAGAGTTGCGGGTTTCGAGTACTGCATTTTCTATATCGTATTTCTTAATGTTGTCGCTTTTCCAAAAACGCATCATAGAATAGGCAGAAATGTAGCCAGAACCTGCACTTACATCTTTTAGCAACTCATGCGAGGCTTTTTCATACACACGGGTGTATACCATGGCGCGTACCAACCACATATTGGATAAATTGTATGTGGTTTTGTGCACTGCTGCCTTGTCTATACTCTGCTTTGCTTCTAAAACGCCATCGGCCTGCAAGTTTTCGCTGCTAATTGAAATTCTTGCAGTTTCAATCTCACTTTTCTGTGCTTGCAAGCTACCTGCAGCAAATAACAAAGCTGCTGAAAGGTACATTCTCATTTGATTTTTATTCATCGTTATTGTCCGGGTTGTCGGTTGTTTCTTCAGTAGAAAGCCCATCATTCAACTCATCGGCTACCTGTCCTTCCATGCCTTCTACGAATTCTTCATCTTCTTCATCTTCTCTTGGCACGGTCGTAATTCCGGCGATTTCGTCATTCCCTTTTATGTTAATGAGTTTAACGCCTTGTGTAGCCCTTCCCATTACACGGAGTTTGTCAACCGCCATTCTGATGGTCATTCCACTTTTGTTGATGATCATCAATCCATCTTCGTCGGTTACATGTAGCATCCCCACTAGATTTCCTGTTTTTTCGGTTACACTGATGGTTTTCACCCCTTTTCCTCCGCGACCTGTGATTCGGTAATCTTCTAAATCGGTACGTTTTCCGTAACCTTTTTCGCTGACTACCAAAATGGTGGCTTCCTTGTTATCAGGATTTACACAAACCATGCCAATTACCTCGTCATTGGCGCTTTCCAGCGTCACGCCTCGAACTCCTGATGCAGTTCTGCCCATAGGACGCACTTTTATTTCGCTGAAACGTATGGCTTTTCCACTTTTCTTCGCAATCAATACTTCACTTTTGCCATCGGTTAGGCAAGCTTGTACCAACTCATCTCCTTCCCTTACGGTAATGGCGTTAATACCATTGCTCCTTGGGCGGCTATATGCTTCCAATAAGGTTTTCTTTACAGTTCCTTTTTTGGTTACCATTATAATGCTGTTGGTTTTTAAAGCTTCCTCATCTTTAAAATTGCTCACATTAATGTATGCGCGAATTTTATCGTCAGATGGAATATTGATAATGTTCTGTATCGGTCTGCCCTTTGTAGCTTTTGCGCCTTCAGGTATTTCATACACCTTTAACCAGAAACACCTGCCCAATTCTGTAAATAACAACAGGTAATTGTGGGTGGATGCCACGAACAAATGTTCTACAAAGTCTTCATCCCTGTGCGCAACTCCGCGCAATCCACGACCACCGCGGTGTTGCTCCTTGTATTCGCTTAACTGGGTGCGCTTAATATAGCCCCTGTGTGAAATGGTAACCACCACTTCTTCGTTAGGTATTAAGTCTTCAATATTGATTTCATCGGCATTAAACTCTATACGGGTTTTGCGTTCATCTCCGTATTTTTCTTTAACCTCCAACAATTCATCTTTGATAATTTGCATGCGCAAACCTTTATCAGCCAATATGCTTTCGTAGTACAAGATCTCTTTCAAAACGGCATTGTATTCATCGCGGATTTTGTCGCGTTCTAGTCCGGTAAGACGTTGCAAACGCATATCCAATATGGCTTTTGCCTGAATTTCAGACAATTTGAAATTGGAAATCAAGCCTTCTTTCGCTTCATCTGGATTTTTGCTGCCACGGATCAAAGCAATCACTTCATCCAAGTGGTCGATGGCAATGAGTAAACCTTCCAAAATATGGATGCGTTTGCGCGCCTCTTCCAGCAAATATTCTGTGCGTTTTAATACAATTTCATGGCGGTGGTTTACATAATGGTGAATCATGTCTTTCAGATTCAACATTTCTGGCTTGCCATTTACAAGTGCAATGTTGTTTACTGAAAAACTGCTTTGCAAGGGGGTGTACTTGTAAAGCTGGTTCAAAATTACGTTAGGTACAGCATCGCGTTTGAGTTCAAATACCACGCGCATACCCTGCCTGCCGCTTTCATCGCGCACAGCCGATATTCCGTCAATAACCTTTTCATTGATTAAATCTACGGTTTTAATGATGATTTGAGAAGGGGTAACCTGGTAAGGCACCTCTGTAATAATAATCATTTCCTTACCCGTAGAGGTGGTTTCAAAATCAGCCTTACCGCGCATCATAATACGACCGCGACCGGTTTCAAAGGCATCTTTAACCCCTTCTACACCATAGATAACGCCACCAGTAGGGAAATCAGGACCTTTTACAAATTGCATTAAATCTGCAATGCTCACTTCCGGATTGTCGATATACGCCACAATACCCTCAACAACCTCAGTAAGGTTATGTGGGGCCATATTGGTGGCCATACCTACAGCAATTCCTGAAGCGCCGTTAACCAATAAATTTGGAATTTTAGATGGCAAAACGGTGGGTTCTTGCAAACTCTCATCGAAGTTGGGCCTAAATGCTACCGTATTTTTATCGATATCGGCCATCATTTCTTCGGCAATTTTGCGCATACGTGCTTCTGTATAACGCATTGCTGCCGGTGGATCGCCGTCAATACTACCAAAGTTACCTTGTCCGTCTACCATGGGGTAGCGCAAGCTCCAGTCTTGGGCCATACGCACCATAGTATCGTAAACACTGCTGTCGCCATGTGGATGGTACTTACCCAGCACCTCTCCCACGATTCTCGCAGATTTTTTGTAGGGCCGGTTTGAAGCCAAACCCAAATCCATCATACCATAAAGAACACGGCGATGCACCGGTTTTAATCCATCTCTAACATCGGGTAACGCCCTGGAAACAATTACAGACATCGAATAATCGATGTATGCCGTTTTCATTTCGTCCTCTATGTTGATAGGAACAATTCTTTCTTTTATTTCGTTGTTCTCGTCCATGCTAAAAATTGAAGTCGCAATTTAGCTCTCAAATGCGCATAAACACTGTGCTGTTGCCAACAATTTATGCCCATATTTTCAAACCCCATTTTAAGTATTAATACCCCAGCTAGACAAAAGGTAAATGGCCATTTTTTTACCCAAAAAAAAGGCTTCCGAAGAAGCCTTTAATGAATTGTTATTTAATTGGTTACAAGTGCTTACTTGTAGTTCTTATCGTGCTTGTCTGGTTTCTTGGTGGCTTTGATAATTTTAATTTTACCCTCGCCCTTCTTGTTCAACATTTGAATTTTACCATATCCCAAAGCTTCCAACCTGTCTTTTAACAGCAACATATCACCGGCAACAAGGATGATAATTTCATCTGTTTTAAGGTTTTGTTTGGCCAAAGCATTCACTTGCTCTAAGGTCATATTTTTCAATACTTCCATTTGCAAATCAGGATAGTTTTCTGGCAAATCACGCAAAGCCAAGCTCATAATAAAGCCCGCTTTTTGGAACATAGATTCGTATTCCAATGCTTCACTTGCAGTAAGTGCTGCTTTGGTAAATTCAAATTCTTCGGGTTTAATTCCATTTTGGCGGTAGTTCTCAAGCTCTTTCATGATTTCTACAATGGCACTGTCTGTAGCGCCTGCTTTTACCCCTGCAGAAACGGTGTACATACCTGGCAAATTCTCATAAGATGCGCCATAACCACTTCTAATGCCGTAAGTCCAAGCTTTGTCTTCACGGATATTCAAGTTTAATCGGCTGTTAAAGTTGCCACCCAAAGCAAAATTCATTACTTGGTTTTGGAAGAACTCTCCAGTAACATCAAAAGGCAATGATTTGAAGCCCATAATCAAATCACTTTGATCGGCATCTACATATTCCACACCAAACAATTGGTTGGTTTCAAATTGATTTCCAGCAGCAGGTGTAGCCACAACTACATTCTTGCGTTGCCATTTGTCTAGGAAACTCAATTTGGCAAAGGCTTCTTCTGCGGCAAGCGGACCCACAATAACCAATTTGGTTACTTCAGGTGCAAAATACTTGTCGTAATACGCTTTGCAATGGCTCAATTCTACTGCATCATATTCATCTGCACCTATATATTTACCAAAAACATGGTCTTGACCCCAAACCAATGCTTTCCAAGCATTTCCAGCACCAGCGCTTCTGCTGGTCAAGCCGCTTTTGGCATTCTCACGTGCACGTTTTTTGGCTTTTTTAAATTCAGCCTCATCCCAGCGGGGTTGGAACATCATTTCATCCAACAAGGCCAATACAGTGTCCAATTTAGCTTTTTCGCAATACACACTCACATTGGTGCTGCTGTTGCTAGAATTAAATGAAATGCTTGCACCCAATTTTTCCAATTCATTCTCTATAGTTTCAGCTGTTTTGTTTACTGTACCTACATTTAATGAACCTACCATAAATGAAGCGGTTGAATATGGAATTTCTTTGGTTCCTTCTAACAAGCTACCACCTTTGATGTTCATTTGAATGGTAACCATTGGAGTTTCAGAAAACTCGGTTCCCAAAATTTCAAGTCCGT
>JADYZD010000145.1 GCA_020853295.1 Bacteroidia bacterium
GCTTATCAACTCCTTTTAGTAAACCCTGTGATTCTTGGTATTTGAACCCATGTGACGCGCCTGTAGCTGGAATGGCCTGCATGCCCGTAGCACTGCTTTGGTGCGGCATTTTGGGCATATCGGGACGGTTTAGAGAAGGATGTGAGTAATAGGTGCGACCTCCACTAAAAGGGTCGTCGGCTTTAGCCAATAACTGCAACATTAGCTCATAAGGCTGCATGCCCATGGCAATAAGCATGCTTTCGTCCCTATAATAAGGGTAAGCAAAATCGATATTTTTTAACAAAAAACCTGTGGCCAGTTGAATGGCTTCATGTCCTTTGGAAGTGCTGTGGACATATTTGGTTATAGGCCTGTTTTCCTCATAAATGCGGGCCATGGCTCTTGTGGTGCACATGTGTTCCCATGCTTTGAGAATGATTTCTTTTTCTACCATTGGTAATTTAGCCCGTGCGAACGGGGTTGCAATTTTACCCCTTTTTTGTGCATTAACCAATGTTTTCAATCATTATAAGCTTTAATAAAACCCCATGGTGATAATCCCATTTGAGTAATTGGCCAAGAATGGTTAAAATTGAAAAATAATGGTGTTTAAGTGGTTGATTCGGTTTTTGGCTTACCTCGGAGGTATGCTAATGTTGCTTATAGCATTGGCTTATATAACCGGTTATAGCTACCTCATTAAAGGTGTGCGGCTCAGCTACCTTTCCGGCCATAAGTCGGCCAACATATACGATGGCAATGATTTTGACACGCGTAAAGTTGCCAATTCAAACTATGTTTCCGCGCTGCCACAGAGCTACAGGTTTAATAAAGTGCCCTTGTCTCAAGCTTTGGTAAACATGCTGCAAAAAACCCAAACCACCTCTTTTTTGGTATACAAAAATGACAGTCTGGTTTCGGAGTTTTATTATTTGGGACACAATGATACCACCAAAAGCAATTCATTTTCCATGGCCAAAAGCATTACCACTTTGCTGGTGCAACAAGCCATACAAAGCGGCAAAATACCGGGTTGGGATACCAAAGTAAACACCTACTTACCATGGATTAAAGGTACTTATGCCAATGAACTGACCCTGCACCATTTAAGCACCATGACCGCAGGTTTGGACTGGAATGAAAGTTATGTAAATCCTTTGAGCATTACAGCAAGGCTCTATTATGGCGATGATGTTGTTAAAACCTTGCAAAAAGTATCTGTGGTAAACAAGCCAGGACAAAATTATATATACCAAAGTGGCGCAACACAATTGCTGGGTTTGTGCCTGAGCAAAGCAGTAGGAATGTCGGTTTCTGAATTCGCATCTGCCCAATTGTGGCAACAGTTGGGAGCAGAAATGCCTGCCACTTGGCACACCGACCATGAAGCCGGGAATGAACTCACCTACTGTTGTTTTAACGCCATTAGTAGGGATTATGTGCGCCTGGGAGCTTTGCTGCTGCACCATGGTAAAAGTTTGAAGAATGAGCAATTGGTTGACAGTAGTTTTATAGCTTTAGCAACCCAAAAAAACAAAGTCGCCTGGTATGGCAAAAGTTTTTGGGTGGGCAAAAGTGCTGGGCAAGATTGGTTTATGATGCATGGCACCCAAGGTCAGTTTATAATTGTTATCCCTAAAAGCCAATTGGTAATTGTAAGAACAGGGCATAAAACCGAGAAAGATCCCAAGAGTAAAATACCGGCTTGTGCACAATTGTATGCCGATGAAACAGTTCAACTTTTTGGTCTTTCATCCAAATAAAATTTGCAATTCATCAGTTTTTCATACTTTTGAAAATTACAAGCAACCACAAAAAAGCTATTGCCCTCATAAAAGCCTATGCATAGAATCCTACTTTTCCTTCTTCACTTATGTTTTATTTTTACCCTGTGCGGCCAAAGCATTAATGGCAAAATTACGGAGTTAAATACTGGCGAAGCCGTGATTGGTGCCAGTATAGAAAACAAACGCACTGCGTTAAAAACGGTGAGTGATGTAAACGGGGAATTTAAAATTGAAGCGAACGCAGGCGATCAAGTTGAAATAAGCAATTTGAATTTTATTACCCAAACATTTACAGTACCTGCAGATATCACGGCTGTTTGGAATATAAAACTTGAAAGTGCGGCTAAAAGCATTGGTGCGGCGAACATTACCCATAGCAGACTAAAGGAGAAATTGAGAGAAAGTCCGGTTACGGTAGAAAGTTTGGGCATACAATCTATTAAAGAAACCCCAGCTAGTGATTTTTATGAAGCTTTGGGACATTTAAAAGGTGTGGATTTAACCACTGCCAGTATGGGTTTTAAAGTAATCAATACCCGTGGGTTTAACAGTACCAGCCCTGTGCGCAGTTTGCAATTGATTGATGGGGTGGATAACCAAGCTCCAGGATTGAATTTTTCTTTGGGCAATTTCTTAGGCGCCAGCGAATTGGATATTTTCACTACTGATATTGTAGTTGGCGCCAGCAGCGCATATTATGGTCCCAATGCATTTAATGGGGTAATAAAAATGACCACCAAAAGCCCATGGGAATACCGCGGATTAAGCGGACAGGTAAAATTGGGCGAAAGGGATTTGGGCCAAATTATGCTGCGTTATGCCGATGTGAGAAAAAATAAAAGCGGCCGCGAATGTTTTGCATACAAAATCAATTTGATGTACATGCGGGCTTATGATTGGCAAGCCAACAATTTAGCACCTACTTCAAACAGTGTTACCGACAATACCAATCCCGGTGGTTACGATGCCATAAACCGCTATGGAGATGAATATCGGTCAGACAATCCCAGCCCATCTAGCCGACGCGATAACCGAGCCGGTATGGAATATTTCTACCGCACTGGTTATTTGGAAAAAGAATTGGTGAGCTACAACACCCGTAACCTGAAAACAAATGTGTTATTGGCTTATAAAATCAACGACAAAAATGAAATTCAATTTTCATCCAGTTTTGGTACAGGAAGCACAGTTTATCAGGGCGACAACAGGTACCGTTTGGACGGGGTGTTGTTCTTTCAAAACCGTTTGGAATGGATAGGTAAAAAAGGATACTTGAGGTTTTATGCCACCCATGAGGATGCAGGAAAAACATATGATGTAGTGCTCACCGCTTTGCTGATGCAACAGGCATCCTTAAAAAACGAGGATTGGGCGCAGAGCTATTCTAGCTATTGGCAGCAGTATATGGGTAAAAAAGTAAAAGCGCTACCCGGTTTCCCAAAAAACTTATTTGATCCCAAATATGATTCCTTGTATTTCTCCGCTTTGGGCAACAACCCAGATTCGTTAAATGCATACCACCAAGTTGTAAGGCAACTCACCGATTTAAAATCGGCCAAGCAATTGAATTATGAAACGTACCAGAGGTTTGAACCAGGCACAGCAAGGTTTGATTCTTTGCTCACTGCCATTACCTCGCGCCGCAGTTTTGATAAGGATGGCAACGCAGTAGGTAGCCGGTTTTTTGATCAATCTGCCTTATACCACATTACAGGTGAAAGGCGTTACAACTATAAAGATTGGAAATTTACCAGTGGATTTAGTGGCAGACTTTACAGGCCATATTCTTTGGGAACATTGTTTTTAGACACAGGCAATGCCAGAATTTCCAATTCTGAAGCAGGTGTATATTCAGGACTGGAAAAGCGGTTATGGAAACGAAAACTCAAATTGGATTTAACAGCAAGGTTGGATAAAAACGTGAATTTTAATTTCTTGTTTTCTCCTGCAGCTTCTTTATTATATTCCAAAAATAAAATCAATACTTACCGTGTATCTTTCTCATCAGCATTGCGGAATCCCACCCTGCAAGACCAATATCTTCGCTATAATGTAGGACCTGCAATTCTATTGGGCAACATTAAAGGAATAAACACAGTGTTTACGCCAGCAAATTGGCTGGATGCCATTCAACAACAAAACCACAAAATTTTAGATACTTTAAATATCGCCAAAATCAAACCGGAAAGGGTAAGGACTTTTGAATTCAGCTATAAAGGCGTGGCAGCAAGGGGTCGCATTACCATAGATGCTGGCTACTATTTTAGCATGTATAAAGATTTTATCGGCTATAAAATTGTGGTAGACGGGCAAATGGATACAGTGTTTAATAGGCCATTATCCTACCAAGTGTATCGCGTTGCCACCAACAGCCAAAACAATGTAAGCACACAAGGCCTTAGTTTGGGCATGAATTATTTCTTTTGGAAATTCATGATGCTCAGTGGCAATTGGAGTTGGAATAAATTGGACCGCAGGGGCAGCTCTGATCCATTGATACCGGCTTTTAATACGCCACGTCACAAATTTAATGTCAGCTTAGGCGCATCTAGTTTTAACAAAACCGTGCAACTGGGCACTAAAAAATACAACCTTAAAAACTACGGATTCAATGCCAATTTTAAATGGGTAGAAGGATTTACATTTGAAGGCAGCCCGCAGTTTACAGGTGACATTGCATCTTACTATATGTTGGATGTACAGGTATCTAGAAACATCACAGCATGGAAGTCCATTTTAAAAATTGGAGCCAGCAACATTACCAACAATAAAATTTACCAAGTTTATGGAGGTCCGCAAATTGGCAGATTGGCCTATATAAGTCTTACATTTGAACCCTAACAAAACCTAAAATAAAATGAAGAAATCATTACTACTTTCCTTAGTTATCGGGCTCATGGCCTGGGGAACACTACAAGCACAAAAAAGTTTGTATGTGGATTCTATGTATCCTAGAAGTTCTGTTACCAGAACTCAAAAGATTACCTATCAAAAGAACATTTCGGTACTTACCGGAGCTCCAAAATTGGATTCTTTCCAATTTGACCTTTACACACCAACATTAAACACAAGCAGCAGCCGTCCTTTGGTGATTTTCTTGCACACGGGCAGTTTTTTGCCACGTTACATCAACCAAACTACAACTGGCGCTAGAGACGACAGTGCATCAGTAGAATTTTGCACCCAAATGGCACAACGCGGTTATGTAGTAGCTGCAGTGAGCTACCGCTTGGGCTGGAACCCTGCTTTAGGAACTGAAGACGCAAGAAAATCGAGCATTATTAACGCGGCATACAAAAGTGTGCAAGACGTTGCAGCTGCAGTGCGTTTTTTCAAAAGCAGTGTAAAAAACAATTCAAACATGTACGGCATTGATTCTACCAAAATTGCTATTGGTGGACAAGGCACTGGTGCTTATGCCATGTATGCATACTCTGCTTTACAAGCTCAAGACGACATTAAAATTGCCAAGTTCTACGATTTTACGTTGAACAAAGCCATGGTGAACGACAGCTTATGGGGTGATAGGTTTGGTTACACCATCCCTGGCTACCCTGGAACACTTGCTCAAGAAAACCACAAAGGATACACCAGCAATGCTGCATTGGGATTTGCCATTGGCGGTTGCATGGGTGATTCAAGCTGGCTTAAGGCATCTCAAATGCCTTTGATCTCTACACACTCTGTAAAAGATCCATTCGGACCCTATAAAACCGATATCGTTTATGTACCCGGCACCAACAATCCAGTTGTAGAAGTTAGTGGTGGATATACTGTGATGCAAATTGAAAACCGCGTGGGCAATAACAATTGCTATGCTACCGTTTCTAAAAACTTCCAAGATGCATATTCTGTAAAATCACGCACCATGAACGAAGGTATTGAAGGATTGTATCCTTTCCACGGTGTTGCCAATGGCAGCGGTCCTTGGGAATGGTGGGACGACAGTACTATACTTAATGCAAAATTGTTAGCAGGTGGTCTTACTCAAGGTCAAATTACCACTTTGATTAACAATGGTAAGAAAAGCAATCCATTGATGAGCAAAGCACGTGCTTTAAAATACATCGATACAGTTTTGGGTTATACCATGCCCCGCGTGGCTCTTTGCTTGGGTCTATGGAACGGTGCCAGCTATTTAAGCACCGATGCTATTGACCTAACTGGTTATGTAACTGTGTCTCCAAATCCGGCAACTACTTCTGTGAACATTTCGCACAATGTTGCTGGCAATGCTCTAACTGCTGTAACCCTTACAGATTTGAATGGCAGAGAAATTAGCACTTATTCTACCAGTGGCAATAACTTTAACATGCCATTGAACGTAAAACCAGGTATCTATTTAATTCAAATGGGCTTTGAACAAGGCCGTGCGGTTAAAAAGATTGTGGTTCAATAAAACAATTTTTAAGAAATATAAAGAGGCTGTCCAAACCAATTGGACAGCCTTTTTTATGCAATAAACTGGGATGGTTCATCTTTTCAAATGCACATACAATTGGGATAATGGCTTCATGAATCAGCCACGGAATCAAATGAACAACCCCGCTGGCCACAAAACGGGCAGGGGTTGGCGGTTTGCGTTGCAATCCTATTAAGTGAATGACTCCTCCGGTGTCTTGTTAGCATCACCAAAGAATCGCAGATACCGAACCCCAGAGAGGTTCTTCAGATTTCTAATTATTTGGCTAATCCGAACCCCAGCGGGGTTCTTCATTCATTAACAACGAAATGCTGGAGGAGGTGTTTGGCGGATATTTTGCTGGCCAAAGCCCGCAAAATATGTGACAAACCCTTGAAAACGTAAATCCTATCCTTAAAAAGCTCCCAACAAAAAACCCAGACCTGTCTGGACATCCTCTTGTGTTTTACACCAGTTACATCCACAGAAGTCAACTATGCAAAAACGGGGTTTTTTCAGTATTTTCGCGGTTCTTTTAGAAGAAGACAAATACCATGTACCGCACGCTATCGCATATGAATTGGCCCAAAATAGAGGAAGAAATACTTCAACTTTGGGAAACACAAAAGATTTTTGAAAAAAGTGTGCAAAACCGCCCTGCTGAAAAGGCTTTTACTTTTTATGAAGGCCCTCCAAGTGCCAACGGAATGCCCGGCATTCACCATGTTATGGCCAGGGCTATTAAAGATATTTTTTGTCGCTATAAAACCCTACAAGGTTTTAGGGTAGAACGCAAAGGCGGATGGGATACCCATGGTTTGCCTATAGAATTGCAAGTTGAGAAACGCCTGGGTATTCGCAAAGACGATATCGGTGTTACCATTAGTGTTGAAGACTACAACCGTGAATGCCGCAATGATGTAATGGTGTTTAAAGACAAATGGGACCAACTTACCACACGTATTGGTTACTGGGTAGATTTGGAAAATCCATATGTTACTTATGAAAACAAATACATAGAATCGCTTTGGTATTTACTTAAAGAGCTGTATAAAAAGGATTTGTTGTATAAAGGCTACACCATTCAACCTTACTCACCTGCTGCAGGTACAGGCCTTTCTAGTCACGAGCTAAACCAACCTGGCACCTACCAAATGGTGAAGGATACCACCATTGTTGCCCAGTTTAAACGTGTGGGTGCAGAAAACGAGTACTTTCTTGCTTGGACCACTACTCCTTGGACCCTACCCAGCAATACTGCACTGGCCGTTGGTGCAAAAATCACCTACCTCAGAATCGATACTTTTAATCCGTATACAGGAACCCGTCAAATAGTGGTTGTGGCCAAAGATTTGGCCCCCAAATATTTTCAAGCAGAAGCTGAAAATGCCGACTTTGGTGCCTATAAAACTGGCGATAAGCTGATTCCTTGGAAAGTAATTTCAGAACACAAAGGAAGTGAACTTGCAGGCAGCAGGTATGAGCAGCTTTTGCCTTATGCTACCCCAACTGAAGGGGATGCATTTAAGGTAGTTAC
>JADYZD010000146.1 GCA_020853295.1 Bacteroidia bacterium
AACTCATGCGCGACAATAAAATTGGAGGTATTCCAGTAGTGGAATCCAATGGCAAATTGGTGGGCATTATTACCAACCGCGATTTGCGCTTTCAAAGAAATATGGACAAAAAAGTGGCCGATGTAATGACCAGCGAAAACCTGGTTACTGCACCCATGGGAACCGACCTTAAAAAAGCCGAAGAAATTCTGGAACTTACCAAGGTAGAAAAACTTCCTATTGTCGACGATAACTTCTTTCTCAAAGGCCTTATTACCTTTAAAGATATTGAAAAACTAACCGATTACCCCAATGCCTGCAAAGACAAAATGGGTCGTTTGGTGTGTGGTGCTGCAGTGGGCGTTACTGCCGATACCATGGAACGTGTTACAGCACTAGTAGCTGTAGGTGTAGATGTGATTGCCATAGACACAGCCCATGGACACAGCAAAGGGGTGATTGAAGAAGTAAAACGCGTTAAAGCCGCCTTCCCCGATTTACAAGTGATTGCAGGCAATGTGGCCACAGCCGCTGCGGCTAAAGCCTTGGCCGATGCTGGAGCCGATGCAGTTAAAGTAGGAGTGGGACCTGGTAGCATTTGCACCACCCGCATCATCGCAGGTATTGGCATGCCCCAACTCACTGCCATTATGGAGGCCGCTACTGCGCTAGAAGGCACTGGAGTGCCCGTGATTGCAGATGGTGGCATTCGCTACAGTGGTGATATTGTAAAAGCCCTAGTTGCCGGTGCTGGAACCATAATGGCTGGTGGCTTATTCGCAGGTACTGAAGAAAGTCCAGGAGAAACCACCTTCTTCGACGGCAGAAAAGTGAAAAATTACCGCGGTATGGGCAGTATCGATGCCATGAAAGACGGCAGCAAAGACCGCTACTTTCAAGATGCTGAAGATGAGATTGCCAAATTGGTACCCGAAGGTATTGTGGGTTCTGTGCCCTACAAAGGCAGTTTGAGTGAAGTGGTATACCAACTCGTTGGCGGTCTCAAAGCCGGTATGGGTTACTGCGGTGCATCCAGCATTGCGGAACTGCAAACCGCTTCTTTCGTTAAAATTACCAATGCCGGCATGCGCGAAAGCCACCCACATGATGTGGCCATTACCCGCGAAGCCCCAAATTATAGCAGGTAAGACTACGGTCTTTTCCGCCTGTTCACCTTAACATTAACTTAAACCAATCTTAGCAATGCGCCCTGTTCCCTTCACCTATTTTTGCGGCTTGAAACCAAAATGCTTTGGCATTGTCAATTGGTCTGTAGTGTATTTGCTTATGGTGGTAGCTTTTCCGGCTTGTGCCCAAAAAAACACCCCCGTTTCGGATTCCACTTCCCTTAAAATGGCATTTTGGAACATGGAAAATTTAATGGATACTGTAAATGATCCCACTTTTGATGATGATTTCACCCCCACAGGTGTTATGCGTTGGGATGCTGCAAAATTGAACAGTAAACTGAAAAACATGGCCAAAGTCATTGCCAATATCCAACCAGATGTAATGGGAATGTGCGAAGTAGAAAATGAAAGTGTATTGCAACTCTTACTGGCCGATGCCCAAATCAAAAATTCAAATTATGGCTATGTGCATTTCGATTCTCCCGATGAAAGAGGCATAGATGTGGCCCTGATTTACAACAAATCCGAAGCGGAAGTTGTGGCATCTGAACCCATAAAAGTAAAATTGCCAAATGGCGATAAAACTCGTGATATCTTATACGTTACTCTAAAAGTGCATGCCAAAGATTTGGTGCATGTTTTTGTTAACCATTGGCCATCGCGCAGAGAAGGAAAAGAAAAATCTGAGGCCAAAAGAATTGCAGCAGCAAAGGCCTTGGCTCAGTTTATCCAAAGCAAAAATTTAAACTCCCAATCTTGTGTAATTATGGGCGATTTTAATGATGGCCCTACCAATAAAAGCATACAATCTGTGTTAAATGCCAAAAGCACCGCGGCCATCAGCAATGAAGGCGCTTTTTTGGTGGATTTAAATACCATGCTCGATGAGGATTCTGTAGGTACATTAAAGTTTGGCAACCAATGGGATATGTTTGATCAAATCATCATTTCCAATGCATTGTATTCCGATACCACTGCAGGCTTGGGATACAAACAAGGCAGTTTCGGCATTTTTAGCCCCGAATGGTTGAAACAACACGATGCCAAGTACGAAGGTTTTCCTTTTAGAACTTTTGGGGGCAAAAAATGGTTAAATGGATACAGTGACCACTTTCCGGTTTTTGCGGAATTGAATTATGAATAAAAAAGCATTACCTGCGAAAAAAAGAAAAGCAAAGGCGAAAGTAAAAGCTCCCAAAAAACTCATCAATAGAGAATTGAGTTGGTTGAGCTTTAATGCCCGTGTGCTGCAAGAAGCTGAAGATCCTTCTGTGCCTCTTGTAGAACGCATTAAATTTTTGGGCATTTTCTCCAACAATATGGATGAATTTTTTAGGGTGCGTGTTGCCGGTATCAAACGCATTGCCCAAACCAAGCAATTGCCCGTAGAAGAAAGGAAAAATGCCAAAAATCTGCTCGAGGCCATTAAGAAAAAAGTAATGGAACAACAGCAGAATTTCGACCTTATTTACAGGTCTAAAATCCTGCCTGAACTCTCCAAACACAATATTATTATTTTAGATGAAACCACCACAAAAGACGCGGATTTAAAAACCATCCGTCAGCATTTTGTTACGGCTGTTTCTCAAAAATTATTTCCATTAATCCTCGATGAAGCCCGGGAATTGCCCAACCTAAAAGATGGTGAAATTTACTTGGCAGTGCATATGTCCAACAGCCAAACGGGCGACGTAAAATATGCATTGGTACAAGTGCCTTCTAAAATTCTCGGCAGGTTTTATATCCTCCCATTAAAGCACGAAAAAACCCGCATTATTTTGCTGGATGACATCATCCGCTGCTCACTTGACCTGATTTTTAATTCTCTGGATTTTGATACCTTTACTGCACATACCATTAAAATTACACGCGATGCTGAATTGGATTTTGATTCGGATATCGCTGTAACCTTGCTGGAAAAGGTAGAAAAGAGTTTAAAACAACGCAAAATTGGTGCACCTACTCGGTTTATTTACGACGAAAAAATACCCGAGGATATGCTGGAATTTTTAACCCGCAAATTAAAAATTGACAAAGAAAGCAGCATCCCAGGTGGCAAATACCACAATTTTCGCGATTTTATTAAATTCCCAGCTGTTGGCGGCAAAGAACTGCGCTACCACAGCATTGCCCCACATAGGGTGCATGAGTTGGATAAGGCCAAATCCATTTTAAATGAGGTAGAAAAGCACGATATATTGCTCAGCTACCCTTACCAACCTTTTGATTACATCATTCGTCTGTTGCGCGAAGCAGCTATCGATCCTACTGTATTTGCCATACAAATTAGCTTGTACCGCTTGGCAGAAAATTCCTCTATAGCAGAAGCTTTGAGCAATGCGGTGCACAACGGCAAACAAGTTACTGTAGTAATGGAATTGCGTGCCCGGTTTATGGAAGAACACAACATCAATTGGGCGAATAAATTGCACGAAGAAGGTGCGTTTGTTATTTACGGAATCCCCAATTTTAAAGTGCACTCCAAACTCATTGTCATTAGCCGCCGCCGCAATTTTAAAACCAGCCATATCGTACATATAGGTACTGGTAATTTTAATGAAGATACTGCGCGCTTGTATTGTGATTACAGCTTACTCACCAGCAGAAAACGCATTGCCACTGAGTGCTTAAAAGTGTTTGAAATGATTTCGAATTTCAAACCTGAAAAATACCAATTCAACAACCTATGGGTGAGTCCTGTAAGTACCCGCAGCAATTTTGAAAAGTTCCTGAACCGCGAAATCGCCCATGCTAAAAAAGGACTTCCAGCTAGGGCCATTATAAAAATCAACAGTTTGGTGGATACAGGTGCCATTCAAAGCATTCGTAAGGCGGCAAAAGCGGGCGTTAAAATCGACCTCATCATTCGGGGGATGTGCTGCCTGCCGCTAGATAAAGATGATCCGAACATTCGTGCCATTAGCATTATCGATAAATACCTAGAACATGCAAGGGTGTATTATTTCGAAAATGCCGGTAAACCCGATGTGTTTATAGGCAGTGCCGACCTCATGCAGCGCAACATTGAATATAGGGTAGAGGTGATTACCCCTGTGTTTGATAAAAACCAAAAATTGCAATTGATTGAAATGCTGGAAACCCAGTTAAAAGACAATGTAAAAGCCCGAATTCTCGATTCGGAAATGAACAATCATTTTGTAAAACACAATACCGATGAGGCTGTGAGAACCCAAGATGAATTTTACCATTTGATTAAAAGCGTTTAACAAAAAATAGGGCTGTCAAGAAAGTTGTCAGTTTTCATTTGACCTGCTTTGGATAGCATTCTCGTTATTGGGTTTGTCACATATTTTGCCAAAAACATTTGCCTTATATCCCTCTCCACGAATGTAGAGGGTGGTATGTTGGCACTCCAAACTGACGGGGGAGGAATCTGCGGCCAGCAAAATATCCGCCAAACACCTCTTATAGAATTGCGTTGTTACAAAATGATGAACCCTTCCAGTGTTCTGTGCTCGTATGCCATCTGAAAGCTCCACAGACTCCAGAGGAGTCATTCACTCATTAGCAAATTGCAACGAAAACCGCCAACCCCTGCCCGTATTGTGGCCAGCGGGGTTGTTCATTTGGGTTTATCAATCCAAAAAACCATAAATCATATGGCCATTTTGAGTTATGGAATTCTCACGATTAAATTATTTCTAATTATTAC
>JADYZD010000147.1 GCA_020853295.1 Bacteroidia bacterium
CCAACCGCGATTCTTGGAACAAACGCACTGAAATCCACTACTCCTCTGCCTTCTATGATTTGGAAGGATTTATTGCAGGAAAAAGCAGTTTGCAGGAAATAGAACTGCAATTGTTGGGCGATATACAGAACAAATCGGTGCTGCATTTGCAATGCCATTTCGGACAAGACACCCTTTCTCTATCCAGGATGGGCGCGGAAGTTACGGGGGTGGATTTTTCAGATGCGGCCATAAGAAAAGCCACAGAATTGGCAGAAATAGTACAACAAAAAGCTAGGTTTATTTGCGCCGATATTTACAATTTGCCCGCACATTTAAACGAACAATTCGACATTGTTTTTACCAGCTACGGCACCATTGGTTGGTTGCCAGATCTAGAAAAATGGGCCAAAATTGTATCGCATTTTTTAAAACCAGGAGGCAGTTTTGTGTTCGCAGAATTTCATCCTGTAGTGTGGATGTTCGACAACAATTTCACCCAAATACAGTACAATTATTTTAAAGACAATGCCATTATAGAAACGGAAACTGGCACGTATGCTGATAAAGAAAGCGAGATGGAAAGAACCGACATTACTTGGAACCACAGCTTGCACGAGGTGCTGGGCAGTTTGCTTTCAGAAAAATTGAGCTTGCAAACATTTCAGGAATTCCCATATTCGCCATACAATTGCCTCTCTGGCATGCAGGAACTCTCGCCCGGACGCTTTATTATTGAAAAATTGGGTGCAAAAATCCCTTTGGTTTATGCCTTAAAAATGAATAAAATTAACGCTTAATTTACAGCACCATGTTGGACTACACACTTCGCCCCTGGAGGGAAGATGACTTGGAAAGTTTGGTAAATTATGCCAACAATTACAACATTTCCAGCAAGCTTACCGATGCTTTTCCACACCCCTATACCCCAGAAAATGGCAAGGCTTTTATTGCCATGGCCATGGAAACGGGTCCCAACCGCATTATGGCCATAGACATTAACGGAAAAGCCAGCGGAGGCATAGGCCTGCACCCCAAAACCGATGTAGACCGACTGAATGCAGAACTGGGGTATTGGCTGGCAGAACCTTTTTGGGGACAAGGAATCATTACCGCGGCCATTAAAGACATGGTGGCTTATGGGTTCTCCCATTTTGAATTTACCCGCATTTTTGCCCGACCCTTTGGCAATAATGTAGCATCACAAAGAGTGCTGCAAAAAGCGGGATTTACTTTGGAAGCCACATTTGAAAAAACCCTCATCAAAAACGGGGAACTGGAAGATGAGCTCATTTACGCCATTCGTAAAAACCCGCCTTTTTAAAGAGGTCATGGGCAAAAGCCTTAAAACTGAAGTTTCGTTTCAGTCAATATTGAATAATTATATCTAATTACATATAATTATATGCAATTTCATTAAATTGTACGCAAATGCATATAATTACGTTATTTTTACTACTTTTGTATGTAAAAACATATAACATGAGTGCATTATCAGACTTTGTAAAGACACGGAGAAAGCAATTGGGCCTCACGCAAGAAGAGCTTGCAGAAAAGGCCGGCGTTGCACTTACCGTTATTAGAAAGATTGAGCAAGACAAAGAAAACCTCAGTTTGACGAAAGTCAATCAGGTATTGCAAATGTTTGGGCATGCTCTAGGACCAATAAAAGCACACTATGCGTCAAGGATGGGTTAAATACAACAACATTCTGGCCGGCGTTCTTACCGAAGAAGAAAATGGAGAGTATCAGTTTGTCTATGATGAAAAGTATGCACAAACATACCCTGATCAGTTCATTACCTTCCATATGCCCATAACAACAAGGCCATACAGAAGTAAAATGCTTTTCCCGTTTTTTGATGGACTTATACCCGAAGGCTGGTTGTTAAACATTGCGGCGGAAAGTTGGAAGATCAACAAAAATGACCGCATGGGACTGCTATTGGCATGCTGCCAAAATTCCATCGGGGCGGTAACCGTTCATTCCATAAATCTTGAAGCCCATGAATAAATGCCTTTATTGTTATCTTCCCTTAGATGACAGCGATTTGGACTACCACAGTAAGTGCATCAAAGCGTTCTTTGGGACAAAATATGCTCCAATTTTACCTTATAAATTATCGGAGATGGAAAAGTTGGCCAAGCAGGCAGCTAAGTTATCCATTACCGTTCCAGGTGTGCAACCCAAATTGTCATTGGGCTGGCAAAAACTGCAAGCAGAAAATGGACATCAGGGCCGGTTAACCATAATGAATGCCTTAGACGGAAAATACATATTAAAGCCACAAAATCCAATGTATCCGCAAATGCCAGAGAATGAACATCTTTCCATGAAATTGGCGGAACTTTTTAAAATGGATATTGTTCCCGTAAACATGATTCGCTTGCAGTCGGGAGAGCTGTGTTTTATTACCAAACGAATTGACAGGAACCCAGATGGAACCAAAACCCATATGATTGATTTTTTGCAAATTTTAGAGCTCGCAGACAAATACAAAGGCACCATGGAAAAACTGGGAAAGACCATTGGTGAATTGTCGGCAAATACCTTGCTAGATAAAATGCGTTTTTTTGAAGCTACGGTGTTCAACTTTATCATCGGCAATAACGATATGCATTTAAAAAATTACTCCATGTTTTTATCGGAAATGGGTTGGGTGCTTTCTCCATTTTACGACCTACTCAATGTAAAAATGATATTACCTAAGGATAAAGAAGATGTGGCCTTGCTTTTGGGCGGAAAAAAGGAAAACTACGACAAAGGGTATTTTGATCGCTTTGGGGAGGTACTCAAATTAAACCAAAAACAAATCAATTCGGTGTACAATAAACTTGCAAAATGGTTGCCACAGGCCATTCACCTAATTGAAAATTCTTTTCTGGAACCGCCACTGCAGGAGTCATATAAAACATTGATCGTAAAACGCGTAAATTTTTTCACTCTATAACCCAAAAACCACTAAAAAATGCCCCATTTAATTTGGTTCATATTGCTATCGCTGTTGGCTGAAATCTTAGGCACAGTTGGCGGTTTTGGCTCATCGATGTTTTTTGTGCCGGTTGCCGGCTATTTTTTGGATTTTCACGCCGTATTGGGCATTACCGCCATATTTCATTTGAGCAGCAACATCACCAAAATCTTCTTTTTTAACAAAGGCTTCAACAAAAAACTGGTATTGCAATTGGGCATCCCTGCTGTGGTTTTCGTTATCCTGGGTGCTTACCTCAGCAAGTTTTTAGATACCAAAATACTGGAGCTGGTATTGGCCATTTTCCTAATTCTCCTCAGCAGCATTTTGCTCCTGTTCAAAAACCTCAGCCTCAAACCCACAACCACCAACTCTGTCATTGGCGGTGCCTTATCGGGCATCACTGCAGGCATACTGGGCACTGGCGGCGCCATCCGCGGCCTTACCCTGGCAGCCTTCGGCCTGAGCACCGAAGTCTTTATTGCCACCTCGGCCATCATCGATCTGGGCATCGATGCCAGTCGCAGTGCGGTGTACATATCCAACGGTTATGTAAAGTGGCACGACCTGTACCTCATCCCCATCCTGCTGGTAGTGAGCATCATTGGCACCTTTATAGGCAAAAAAATACTGGCCCGCATTAACGAAAAGCAGTTCAAAACCATTGTGTTGCTGCTCATTTTGGCTACAGGCATTATGGGTTTGTACAAATACCTGTCTGCCTAATTTCCTACCGCCATCCCTTTTGGAAACTCCCCTGCCCTTCTGTATACTTGCATAACACGCAGATGCTAGGTTCTGACATGGGACTGAAGGGGCGAAGCTGTTGGGAGAGTTTATAGCGTAATGTTTATAGTCAATAGTTAAGTTTGCGAAATTGATAATGGAATGACGAATTTTGACTGATTGCCGAAGAAAATGCAATGCGCTACCTAGTGTTGAGTATGGAACGGATCTTGGAACAATAAATGAAATTGGGCTATTCTGACTGGATTCATCAACGCTTGAAAAGCATTGATATTCGGAAAAAACTTACCGATGAATGGAAAAAAACGAGGTCTGAAAGAAGGCATTCTGTTCGAAACACATACAGCCACTTTTCTAAACAAATGAAAAAACCCACCCCGTTGAATATAGCCTTGAAAAACAATTTAAATAAAATTAATTATGGCAGGCAATGAACTAATGCTATACCGTGAACTTCTTCAGAAACTGAAGGGTAAAATCAAGTCTGCTCAGCAAAGAGCAATGTTAGCCGTTAACAATGAGTTACTTTCTGTTTATTGGGAAATTGGGAATTCAATTGCTGAACAAGAGAAACTCGCTGGGTGGGGTGGTAAAATAGTAGATAAACTTGCTGCCGATTTAAAGTCAGAATTTTCTGATATGAAAGGGCTTTCGCCACGTAACCTCAGGTATATGCGTGACTTTGCCTTATCATACCCTACATTTCTGCAACAAGCTGCTGCAAAATCAGAACTAATTGAAAATAAACAAGATACAATTTTGCAACAAGCTGCTGCAAAATTGCCTTGGGGCCACCACCAAGTACTTTTAACAAAACTCAAAACCGCAGAGGAAAGAACTTTTTACATACAAAAAGCTGTAGAAAATAGCTGGAGTAGGAGCATTCTAATACATCAAATAGATAGCAATTTGTATAAAATACAGGGTGCATTGGTCCACAATTTTAATAGTACCATGCCAGTTCAAAAAAGTGAACTAACGTCCCAAGTATTTAAAGACCCCTACAGCTTCGATTTTATTATGTTGGGTGAACAA
>JADYZD010000148.1 GCA_020853295.1 Bacteroidia bacterium
AAGAGGTGGAACTTGTAGGCAGGGTGATGAATGAAGCAGATCCACTTACCCAAGGAAAATACAGAAATGAGTTTGAATTAAAATTCAAACAAATGATGGGTTTGGATTATTGCTTTGCAGTACATACTGCAACTGCTGCTCTTGAATTAAGCGCACAGTTGTGCCAATTCCATCCTGGCGATGAATTGATTGTTCCATCCCACACCTACACAGCATCTGTATATCCGTTTGTAAAAAAAGGTGCTAAAATAGTTTGGTGCGATATCGACCTTCCTACCCGCGTGGTAAGTGCAACTCAAATTGAACAACATATTACACCTAGAACTAAGGCCGTTTTGGTGCCCCACATATATGGCTTTATGGCTGAAATGGAACCCATAATGGAGCTTAGCCGCAAGCATGGTTTCTTGGTTATTGAAGATGTGGCACAAGCAATGGGTACTGAAAGAAATGGAGTTAAAGCGGGTGCGCATGGCCATTTTGGCATTTATTCATTCCATTCACATAAGAACATTACTACCCTTGGCGAAGGTGGAATGCTGGCTTTAAAAGATCCAGAAATGGCAAAAATATTGCCTGCGCTTAGACACAATGGACATTGTCCCTGGGACTTCAAACAATCTGACTATTGGGTACCAGCAGGAATTAATGTTGATTTGCCCCAATTGAATGGTGAATATATTCAGCCAAATAATTATTGCCTAGGCGAAGTAGAATGTGCTTTGGGAATAAAACTGCTCGACCGTTTGGATGAAATTAATGATGAAAAAAGAAAACGTGCCATCCAATTTATTGATGCGCTAAGTGATTTTCCAGAAATTGAATTTCACCGCGTGGATAATAGGCAACACAACTATCATTTGCTGGTTTCCCGCATTACCAATGGCAAAAGTTATGATGTTTTGCGTAAAATGGCGTTTGAAAAACAAATTAAATGTGTAGTGCAATATTATCCTTTGCACAGATATGATTATTATAAAAAGAATGGTTTTGGATATGCAAATGTTCCAAATACGGATGCTTTCTATGACAATATGGTATCGTTTCCATTCCAACATTGGATGTCTGAAGCTGAAATTGATTATATGTTGACCTCTATCAAAGAAGTTCTATTGGATTTACGCAACAATTAAATGAAAAGCACTTATATCATTGGCGAAATTGGTCAAAACCACAATGGTTCTATGGACCTTGCCAAGCAAATTATAGATGTAGTAGCCAGGCCGGTTGTGGAGCATTTGTTCAATTTAAATGTGCAAAGAATGAATGCGATTAAGCTTACCAAGCGCGACTTGAAAGAAGAGCTTACAGATTCTGCCATGCACAAACCGTACAATTCGCCCCACTCATTTGGCGCTACTTATGGTGAACATCGTGCTGCTTTGGAATTGAATGATGAACAGCATTTTGAATTGTATAACTATGCAAAAGCACTGGGCCTAGATGTAGTAGAAACCCTGTGTGCTGTGGGTTGTTTAAGCATGTTTAAACTCTTTACACCCGATAAACTTAAAGTGGCCTCTAGGGATTTAACCAACCTGCCGTTACTCGCAGCACTGGCTGAAACCAAAATTCCAATTATTCTCTCCACAGGAATGGGAGGTAAAGAAGAATTGGATGATGCTTTGGAGACTCTTGGGCATTACCACAGCAATATTTCTATTTTACATTGCATCAGCGAATACCCTGCACATTATAAAAACATCAATTTGCTTACCATACAATGGCTAAAAGAAAATTATGGCCAATTTACTATTGGATATTCCGACCATTCAATAGGAATTGATGTGCCTTTGGCAGCGGTGGCTTTGGGTTCTGAGATATTGGAAAAACACATTACCATTGATAGAAATTTAAAGGGAACAGACCAGGCAGGCTCGCTGGGACCTGAAGGCATTTATAGAATGGTGCGCGATATTAGGTGTTTGGAAATGGCTATGGGTGAAAAACAAATGACAGTTGACCCAGCAGTGGAATCTGCAAGAATTAAGTTGGAAAGGTCTATTGCCACAAAAAACCCGATAAAAAAAGGCATGCAAATTCGCGAAGAAGATTTACATATGCTCAGCCCTGGAGATGGAGTTAAATGGAAACAGAAGGATAAAATTATAGGGAAAACTGCCATTGAAGATATTCCAGAAAATGAAATTGTTTATTTGAATATGGTGCAGTAATTAACAATAATGAAAATTAAATTAATTATTACAGATATTGATGGCGTGTGGACGGATGGTGGCATGTATTATGACCAAACTGGAAATGAATGGAAAAAATTCAATACAGCAGACAGCGCGGGTGTTTTATTCGCTAGGTTATTGGGCATTGAAACCTGCATCATTACAGGAGAAACCACCGAAATAGTAAACCGAAGGGCCCAAAAATTAGGAATTAAATACCTCTTTCAAGGGGTAAAAAATAAATTGCAGGTTGCTACACAATTGTGCAATGATTTGGGCATTTCCTTGGATGAAGTAGCATATATCGGTGATGATATAAATGACATTGTTTTATTAAGTGCAGTTGGCACCGCTGGCAGCCCTCAGAATGCTCCAGATTATGTTAAAAAGCACAGCAGAATTATTACCCGAGCAGCAGGTGGTAATGGGGCGTTTAGAGAGTTTGTGGAGACCATTTTAACAGAAAATAACCTTCTTGAAAAAGCAGTTGAATTGTTTTTACAAGGCCAAAATAAAATTGAACAATAACACATGATGAAAGTGATTGCCGAAGTAGCCAATGTGCATGAAGGGGAGTTCTCTTACATGCTGGATTTGGTAAAAAGTTTGGTAAAAACCAAGGTAAACGCCATTAAATTTCAATATGTAATTCCTGCCGAGTTTGGCGATAAAGACTCAAGCAATTACATTGAATTGGACCGGCTTAAACTCAGCCATGAAGAATTTGAAACCCTTCTTGAAGCGTGTCCAAATGACTTAGCGATTTACTATGATGTATTTGCTGAAGGTTCTTACCAACAAGTAAAAAAACTAAAAGCGTCGCATCCAGAACACAACATAGCGGGTGTTAAATTGCATGTCACCAACTCTATGGATTTTGAGTTGCTTGAACGTGTTTCCACAGATTTTGAAACTGTTTTTATTTCTATTAGCGGGCTAACTGCAATAGAAATTAATAAGGTTATACAATTTGCCAAATCAAAAAATATTTTTGAAAAAATAGTACTTGTATATGGTGTTCAAAATTATCCTACAAAACCTGAAAGCATTAAAATCAACAAACTTTCAGAATTGAAGAAAATATTCGGGGTTTCTGTGTCTTTAAGTGACCACCTTGATGGGGACAATCCAATTGCAGCAGATATGGTTTCTTACGCCTTCTTGCTGGGATATGATTATATAGAAAAGCATGTAACTTTAGACAGAAGCAGGAGATTGGATGATGATCATGCAGCTTTAAATATTGATGAGTTGGAACTTGCTATTGATAAGTTACACATGTTGCAAAGCACCTTCACCAACAATGTATTGGCATTAAGTGCAGATGAGGTTGATTATCGAAATAAATCCAAACAAGCTGTGTTTGCGGTAAATGATATTCAAGCACATGAAGTGATTCAACATACAGATTTGGGCATGAAAAGGGAAGAATCTGGAGGAACACTAATGAACCTGCTTAATGTAAATGAAGTGCGCCAAGCAGTAGCTGCCAATTTTATTCCTGCTGGAAAGAAGTTGTCTTTTACAGACATTGAACACACTGTTTTGGGTTACATTTTTGTGCGGTCTGGTAGCAGCAGGTACCCAGAGAAGTGCTATCAGGAGACGATAGATGGGATGGAAACATTGCGTTTATTAATTCGGCGTTTAAAGCAATCTAAAACAGTGCATAATTGGGTTTTGTGCACAACCAATAGCCCAGCAGATGACCGGATTCAATCCATTGGTGAATCTGAGCAGTTGAAGATTGTACGCGGCAGTGAAATGATTTATAAAAGACTGCAAGAAACCTTTGATACCCATGGAAAGCCAGAAATATTTCTTCGCATTACTGCTGATAATGTGTTTATTGATCCGGCACATATTGATGAAGTAATGCCTGAATTTTTAGCAGGAAATTATGACTATTATCGACATGCTGATGTAATTGATGGTTGCGATTTTGAAATATTGAAATCATCGGCTTATGATACCCTGAATGTGTATTTCGACAACTACCTTGATGATTCTGAGTACCTCACACTGTTTTTAATGAACAGCTACTTTTATACAATGCCAGCAAAAAAGTATAATTGTATTGAGAATTTTGTGGATTATCGATTTACCCTAGATTACAAAGAAGATTTAGACAATATCCGTGCAGTTTTGAATGGAATGGGTGTTTGGGATTTTAACTATGAAAGTTTGTGTAATTTCCTTAAAAACAGCAATGTTTATAAGTCTTTTGAACCCATGAACAAAGCATTAACTGTAACAACCCAAAAAAGAACCCTGTTCTAATTTAATGCTGCAAATACTTTTTGTTTTTCGTTGGTATTTTTGGTCCTACATTTCTTTTGTTTTGAGAACTAGAAACCAATATGATGTGGCCTTCCAGCATTTAATTCAACAAAAAACACATAGAATTCCAAAAGGGCTACACAAAAGTTTGAAAACAGCCATCTCTTTTTTATTAAGACGCATCGTTCTGGATGTTTTTAAAAAAGGAGATGTTCAATTTTTCAGCACTGGCAATACTGTTATCTACAATGAGTCTATTGAGCCTTGGACTGTGGAATACATTGAACGTAACGCTGGCCCATGTTTGGTAGCAGCAAATTTTACTCCTTATAACCTCACTTTCAAAACGGATATAGTTACAAAGCTGATTTATTTATTTTTTATGTTTATTGTGGGAATATTATCACTTCCCTTGTGCATAATAAGACCTATTGGCATTTGGGCCTTGCATTTAACTATTGTTCACGAACATTTAAAAGTTATTCTGGAATTAAAAGGTAAAAAAATAGCCCATTTTTATGATTTTATCTCGTATGAAATCGGGAGTTCTTTTTTGTCAATCTTATTGGTAAAAAAAGGAATAAGGGATTATTTTATTACCAGCCCAACACCTTTATATGAAACTTATCCCAATTGTGTGGCAGATGTTTTTTTAAGCACATCTCCATATCATAAAGATGAAATAGCCTATCTTAAAACAAATGCCAAATACCCCCTGAAATTTATTTACAACGAAATTCAAGAATGGCCCTATAATGAATTTGATGAAAATTTGGAATTAAATTCTGGCAAGGATTATCAAAACAGAAGGAAATTGGGGCTTTATGTAAGTGGAGTATGGTGGAGAAATAAAGAGAAGCACCAAGAATTTGCCGACGGTTTTTTCGATTCGGAGTTTTTGTTGCTCGAACATGCCCGCATGTTTATTGAAAACCATACAGACTTTGAATTGTGGTTGTATTTGCACCCCAGAGAAAGGAGAACACCAGAGCAATTGCAGGAAGCACTTGAATTCTACAATGGGGTTTTTAAGAATACTCCGTACAAATTAATGGATTTTTCAAGGCCTACCAAATCTCAATTTAGCCAATGCGACATTAGTATTTCGGTGAGCAGCAATACTACTTATGAGAGGCTTTACGGAGGATTTAAAAGCATATTTGCGCCTTACTATCTGCCGAATTTCCCCATACCAGGCAATCCGCTTGAGCATATTTGTGTAAGGTCATATGCTGATTTGGAAACCCGGATTTTGACTTTTGATGCAATGGACACCAATGCTTTTTTTGAATCAACTGGTTTACAAGCCTATCACTTTAAAAACAAACCATTCGGTTACCAAAAGCAATAATTGAAGAGCATGGTTAAAATAGTTAGTGTAATTGGTGCCCGCCCTCAGTTTATTAAAGCAGCACCTTTGGAGTTGGCTTTTGCCCAATCTGGCAAAATTACCCACTACTCTGTTCATACTGGTCAGCACTACAACGACAATATGTCGAAGATATTTTTTGATGAATTGGGGTTGCAAAAACCGTATAAAAATTTAAATGTAGGCAGTGGTTCCCATGCAGTTCAAACAGCAGGTATGGTTGTGGGTTTAGAGCCCATATTTTTAGAATTGCAGCCCGATGTTGTTGTGGTTTATGGAGATACCAATTCAACTATAGCTGCAGGTTTGGTTGCTGCAAAATTGAATATACCAGTTGCGCATATTGAAGCAGGATTGAGAAGTTTTAACAGAGAAATGCCCGAAGAAATTAATAGAATTCTTACGGACCATTTAAGCACTTTGCTATTTGCACCTACCCAGGCTGCTGTTGCTCAGTTGGCAAAAGAAGGAATTCAGCATGCCATCAATTCAGGTGACATTATGCTGGATATGATTCGAATTGCGGAAAGAAAAGGCATTCTAGAATCAAATGTAGCTGAGGATTATTGCTATGTCACCTTGCACAGACCCTATAATACGGATTCTGAATCCAGGTTGCTTTCCATATTACAAACCTTAAATGCATTGCCTTTTAAGGTAGTTTTTAGCTTGCACCCAAGAACAGAGAATTTATTGAAAAACGAATATGGTGTTGACCTAAAAAATTATGTAAATATTGAATTTATTGAACCCCAAGGGTATTTCGAAAATTTAAAATATTTATTGTCATGCAAGGCATTAATAACAGATTCTGGAGGCATGCAAAAAGAAGCCTATTTTTTAAACAAGAAGTGCATTACCATTCGTTCGGAGACAGAGTGGACAGAGACCCAAACAAACAATTGCAATACGTTGATTTGGGAGAATATTCAAGACATACAATTGGAATTGGACAAACCTTTTGGTCCATTTATTGAAGGAATTTATGGTGATGGCAAATCGGCTAAATTGATCACTCAAGGCATTCTTGGGTACTTAACAAATACAGAATGATTACCATAGTTGATTACGGTGTAGGAAATTCACTTTCGGTAAAGAACATGATTAAGCGTGCCGGAGGACAAGCTGAAATTACAGGTGATTTGGATCTGATTTCTAAAGCTACATCTTTAATCATTCCTGGAGTGGGCAATTTTACCAAGGCCATGCTGAAATTGCATGAATCAGGCTTATTGGATGTGCTGAATAAAAAGGTTTTGGTGGATAAAGTGCCTGTATTGGGCATTTGTTTGGGCATGCAACTGCTATTTGAACACAGCGAAGAAGGCGACGCTAAAGGACTGGGTTGGATACCTGGAAATGTGGTAAAATTTCCAGAGGGAAACTTAAAAGTGCCCCATATGGGATGGACAGAAACGCAGGTGGTAAACGAAAATGCGCTAATTCAATCTACAGAGGAAGAACTCAGATATTACTATGTGCATTCGTATTATGTAAAATGCCGCGATTTTGCACATGTTATTGGCACTGCAAATTATGGATTGGAATTTCATTCTGCTGTGAATTTAGGGAACATTTACGGCACTCAGTTTCACCCTGAAAAGAGCCACAGATATGGATTGCAGATCATGGAGAATTATTTAAAAATATGCCATGAAAATTAGACCCAGAATTATTCCTGTATTGGCAATTCAAGGCCAACAGTTGGTAAAAACTATAAAATTTGA
>JADYZD010000149.1 GCA_020853295.1 Bacteroidia bacterium
AAACTCATTACGTTTTTATTAAATACCAGCAAGAAAGCAATTGCTTTCTTGCTGGTATTTAATGTTTATTTTCAAACTACAGGCCAAAATCTGATTTTGAATCCAACAATGTCTTTACTCAAGGAACATTACCTGCATTACCATGTGAGAGAAGGATATAATTTCAATATAAAAAATCAAGCACAGATTAATTTTGTAAAGTCTAAAGATTCTAATTGGCATTTACCCTGGTCCGAATTATCAGATTGTCGTTACCTGGTTTACCCTTTAAATGACTCTATAATTAGCAAATTTGAATTTGAAATTAATACATCTTTCCCTGATAGTTTAAAAAGCAAATTAATACAAGGAGAACTATGCACTTTCATTCTACAAAAGGATTCAATTGAATTGTCCTTCAATTTTGAGGTTCGCAATAAAAGGAGGAAATATTATAGGGGGGTTGAAATATTGGTTGGCATTTCTAATAGTCCGATAGATCCTTTCGATATTCCCACTAAATCAAACGATTCAGTTCAGATTATTTCTAAAACTAAACTAAATGAACATACAGTATCCAAGAATGAAATTGTAATAGAAGCAACAACTAAAATAGAGGCCAAATACTTTTTTATTACCTTAGTTAAAAACAGATCCAACATTGATAATTATTTCTATTTAAGCAATTTTATTCTAACTTCAAAAACACAGCCCTCATGTAAAAGTTTTACATATTAAATGAGTATACGTGTATTTTCACTGATTCGGGAAACAACCGTTTCGTGCAAAAAGCATTTGAGTTTCGATCTACTGAATTTATTTACACTTCTATTCAACTAAAAATAAGGGCGGGTGTAAATGTGTTTTCACTCAACTACCCCATTTATGTTTACTCACTTGAAGACAAACTTGTAAAGAACTTGCCTGTATATGCTGGCTATGCGCTTTTGTTTTGAATGCCCCATCCTGTCCGAATTCCGATACAACCCACCGAATTGCCCATAACCCTTAGCGCATTGCTATTGGGCCTGCTGTAAATTTGCAGCAATGTCGCTGCTGCGCAAATTGGCATCGCAAACCGCAGTTTACGGTTTGTCTACCATGGTGGGTAGGTTTATCAATTTTTTATTGGTACCCCTCTACACCGCCCGCCTGGCCGGAAGTAGCGAGTACGGAGAGGTGAGTGTGGTATTCAGTTACGCCTCTTTCTTGGCCATTATTTTTACCTATGGCATGGAAACAGGGTTTTTCAATTTTGCACGAAATGCTGAAAAACCGGCAAAGGTGTTTTCTACTGCCACCATCGCCTTATTGCTTTCTGGTTTCGCTTTGGTATTGTTGGGTTTCTTTTTTGCCCAACCCTTAATGAATGCCGCTGGCTACCCCAAACATCCAGAATATGCCACTTGGTTTGCCATTATTCTTGCAGCAGATGCCATAACCTCGCTGGGTTTTGCCTGGCTGAGGTTTGAGGAGAAACCTTGGGCTTTTGCCGCCATTCGGCTTGCCAATATTGGCATTAATGTGGGAGCCAATTTGTTCTTTTTGTTGGTTTGTCCTTGGCTACAACAACACGGATATTCTTGGATCAACAGCATTTACGACCCGGGCAAATTGGTGCAGTACATTTTTATCTCCAACTTGCTGGCATCTGTTATTACCCTGCTGCTGTTTACCAAAACATGGAAGCACCTAAAAGCAGGATTTGACCGTGAGCTATTCAAAAAAATGCTGGCCTATAGCTGGCCCATTGTCATTATTGGACTGGCCGGTATGATCAATGAAACACTGGACAGAATTTTATTGAAGCAATTGTTGCCAGCCAACATAGCCGACAGTGAAGCAGGAATTTACAGCGCATTTTATAAGTTGAGCCTGGTGCTTACCCTTTTTGTGCAAGCCTTTCGATTTGCAGCTGAACCCTTCTTTTTTAAACAAGCAGGGTCTGATGATGCAAAGGCTTCATACGCCTATGTAATGAAATGGTTTGTGTATGTATGCGGTTTCATTTTTGTGGCCACCATGGTGTTTTTGCCTTGGCTGGGCTCATTGTTGATTCGCAATAAGGTGTATTTTGAAGACAGCAGGGGCATGCAAGTAGTGCCTATTTTGTTGCTTGCCAACTTGTTTTTAGGTATCTACTACAACCTAAGTATTTGGTACAAACTCAGCAATAAAACCAAACTTGGTGCAGCTACTGCTATCATAGGTGCAGCAGTAACCCTGTTGGGCAATTTTTTCTTTATTCAAACCCACTCCTTTGTGGCATCAGCCTGGACCACATTGGCCGCCTATTTTACCATGGTTTTGGTGGCCTATGTTATGGGAAGAAAATACTACAATGTACCCTATCCGGTGGGCAAAATATTATTAACAATAGGAGCCGCCATGGCCTTGGGATATGTGGCTTGGGAGTACAACAAAGTCTCTATGGGGATTTCCATTTTTGTAATTCCCGTATTTCTGTTGTTTGTTTGGTGGTTAGAAGCAAAGTCGAATGTTAGAAGTAAAAATAAGAAACGAGGGTAATCACCCATTGCCTGCATATCAAACGGTGCTAAGTGCGGGTATGGATTTGCATGCCAATATAGAGGCAGCAGTAGAACTTGCTCCTGGAAAGCGGGTATTGATACCCACGGGCTTGTTTATAGAATTGCCTGAGGGATACGAGGCGCAAATAAGGCCGCGCAGCGGCCTAGCCTACAAACACGGAATTACAGTGCTCAACTCCCCTGGAACCATTGATGCCGACTATCGGGGCGAAATAAAAATTCTGCTCATTAACCTGGGAGAAGAAAATTTTGTGATACAAAATGGCGAACGCATTGCCCAAATGGTGGTGGCAAGCCACGCCAATGTAGAGTGGAAAGCCATAGATACACTTACCGAAACTGAACGGGGAGCAGGCGGATATGGTCATAGTGGAAAATAAGATGGGTACTTTAACAATTCAGAAACAAACAATTCATCAGGATTTGTTTATTTTGCAACAGTTTAGGAGCAATAGATTTAAGAGAAGAATTACCGCATGAGACTGATTATTCCTATGGCCGGAATGGGTAAACGTATGCGCCCGCACACCCTTACCATTCCCAAGCCCTTACTTCCGGTAGCCGGAAAACCCATAGTTCACTGGCTGATTGAGGATATTAGCGCCGTTTGCGGCGAACCTATTGAAGAAATTGGTTTCGTTACCGGAGATTTTGGTAAAGAAACCGAAGATACCCTATTGGCCATTGCCGAAAGTGTAGGTGCCAAAGGCCATATCTTTTATCAAGATGAACCTCTTGGAACCGCCCATGCCATATTGTGTGCACGCCAAGTGCTCAAAGGCGATGTGATTGTGGCTTTTGCCGACACCCTTTTTAGGGCCCATTTTCACCTCGAAAAAAACCATGATGGGGTGATTTGGGTGCATCAAGTGGCCAATCCAAGCTCTTTTGGAGTGGTGAAACTCAATGAAGACAAGGTGATTACCGATTTTATTGAAAAACCCACTGAATTTGTGAGTGATTTGGCCATTATTGGTATCTACTACTTTAAAAGTGGTGAAACGTTAGAAAAAGAATTGCAATACCTGATAGACAACAACATCAGGGAGAAAGGGGAATACCAGCTTACCAATGCCTTGGAAAATATGAAAAACAAAGGAATGAACTTTGTTCCAGGTGCTGTAGATGAGTGGTGGGATTGCGGCAATAAAGATGCTACAGTGAATACCAACTCCAGGTTGTTGGATACAAGAAAAGAGCTTTTTCATATCGACACCACGCGCTACAACGGTGGCACCAAAATAATAGAACCCTGTTTTATTGGTGAAAATGTTAAAATTTCAGGCAGTACTATTGGTCCCTTTGTTTCTATAGGCGATAATTCAGTGATTGAAAATGCCACCATTAGCAATACCATAATTCAAAACAACAGTTCGGTAAGCAACATTACCCTGCAAAATAGCATGATCGGCAACCATGTGGTGTTAAATGGCAGCAGCCACGAATTGAGCATAGGCGATTACAGTTCTTGGTCATGAAAACAAAGCAGCTAATACCGCTGTTTTTGCTCGTATTGGCATTGTTTTCTTGCAAAAGTTTACACAAAAAGAAATCCAACTCTGCTGCAGTTGAAGTTAGTGAAGAATTAAAAGAAATTTATTACCAAGCAGAAGCAGAATTTGCTGCCGACCACCTCAATGAGGCCAAGGTGCTGTTTGAAAAATACGTAAAGCAAAGTCCATTGCCAGCTGCTGGATTTTACCGCTTGGCATGTATTGAAAAACGTGCTGGCCATATTGATGCAGCAGGTTCTTGGATATATAAGGCCCAACAAGCCGATACTGCAAACTACCACTACAATTTGTTTGAAGCTGCTTTGCACCAAGGCCGCCGTGATTTTTTGAAAGCGGGCATTATTTACTACGAACTTGCCCAGCGCCACCCTGATCATTGGTCATTTTTTACAGATGGGGCCAAAATGCTTACCAATGCTAGAAATTATGAACTTTTGGTTTCACACTGCAACAATTGGGAAAAGGCTTTTGGCCTTAAAGAAGATATTGTGACCAATCGCTGTATGGCTTACCACCAATTGAAGCAATATGACAATGCAGTATCTGATTGGCAGCGGATGGCCAGCAAATACCCATACAGGCGCGAATACAATCTGCAATTGGCTGCGGCCTTGTCTAATGCAAACCGCCCCACTGAAGCGATAGCCATTTACCAGCAAATGCTGGCTGCTGATCCTGAAAATGCTGAATTGCTTTCAGCCTTATGCGATTACTATTCCACTTCGGGTGACAGAAAACAACTCTGGAAACATGTGCAAGTGGTGGCCAATTCTAGGCAAATGGACGTTTGGAAAAAACACAATTGCCTTTTGCCCTTTTTGAACAATTTAAATGGCAACAATTATTACGACAGTTTAGAACCTGTGCTCAAAACATTGACCCAAATGCATACCCAGGACCATAGGTCTTGGTTGTTTTTGGCAGATTGGTATTTTGCGCGTAAAAATTACCTACCAGCCATCGATGGGTTTGGCAGGTCATTACAACTCTTCAACAACGATTATCAAGTTTGGAGCAAGTACACCGAATGTTTGGACCGCACTGCCCAATACAGCAAACTGAGCAAGGTGGCTGATAGCATGCTGGAATTGTTCCCTTCAAACCCCACTATCTACCTCATTGCAGCCAGTGCAAAAACAGGTATGGGCGATTATGCAAAAGCACAAACTGCCATAGAAGAAGGCCTTGCATTTGCCGTAGACGAGAACATTACCATTGCCCTAAAATTGAGTTTGGCGCACAATTTGAATTTGTGGGGTAAGAAGTCAGAAGCCTATGCGGCGCTAAAAGTGCTGCAAACAGCTTATCCTAAAAATCCCGATATCATGAACCAACTCGCAAGAATTTATGCTTTGAACAATGAAAACACCGAAAGTGCCGTTTCATTAATAAATGAAGCTTTGCAGTTGGCGCCAAATAAGCCCGACTATTTATATACCAAAGGGCTTTTAATGATGCAACAACAGGATTTGAAACAGGCTATAGAAATATTACAAACTGCAGCGAATGAAGATGCCAATGGTCGCACCTTGGAATTGCTGGGTGACGCCTATTTGAAATCGGGGAATAAAAAATTGGCAATAGAACAATGGCAAAAAGCGTACGACCTGGGCTATAGAACCCCAGCCATTGGTGCCAAATTGGCAACTATCTAACCACTTACATTGAGAACACTATTCATTATAACCACTGCCGCCCTTTTGTTTGGGGCTTGCAAAAGCAAAAAAAAGATTTCTGACAATACCCCACGAAGTTTTGACAGTGCCAGCTTTGTAAGCACACCTATAGGCAGCGACTCACTCTTGAGAAAGAAATGGGATTATTTCTCTGGCCGACTTGCGTTGGATTATGTGTCGGAAGATCAAGATTTGTCGGGCAATATCAGTTTAAGAATGAAACGTGATAGCATTATTTGGTTCTCGGCATCAGCTTCTATAGGAATTCAGGTGGCCAAAGGCATTATCACCAAAGACAGTGTAAAGATCCTGGATTTATACGAAAAAAAATACATCACTTATGGAATCAAAGAGTTGGGTGAAACCTTTGGCGTTTCAATAGGTTTGAGGGAAATGCAAAACATGATATTGGCAAATCCCATTTTTGATAGCTTGGTATACCAGCATGACAACAAAAGCGGAGGTTGGTTTGGTGTGGAAAATCCACTGACCAATGTGATTTTTAGCAAGTTGTTTGCCCCAGCAGACAGTTCCTTCCTGACCCAAAAAGGCAGTATGCGACAATTGCGGGTAAACTACAGTGGCAGCAAAAGCGCAGGTTCATATGCAGTGCCATTGAATATGGTCATATTTGCCAATAGTGATTCTAAAAGTGTACGGATGAATTTAGAGTTCACAACTGCCAGCGATGCTGTAATACCTTCGTACCCATTCACGGTTCCGCCGGATTACGAAAGAGTAAAATGAAAAAACTGCTGTACATATTCCTCTCACTGATTGTTTTGTGGTCGTTGCCACTGGTGTCCCAATCGCGGAAGCAGTTGGAGGCGAAACGCAAAAAAATGCAGCAGGATATTGCCTATACACAGAGTATACTTAAGCAAACCAAGCCAAAAAAAAATGCAGCCCTTCACAATTTGAATACCTTGAATGTGATTATTGGGCAGCGTAACGAGGTTATTGGCGATTTAAAGGAAGAGATAGGCGCTACAGAACAGGAAATTGAAAAAAGAAACCAACGGTTGGGTGAACTGCAAAAGGCATTTGAACTTGAAAAAATGCGCATGCACAAAACAGTTGTAAAAGCCTACAAAACCAGAAAAAATGCAAACCAGTTGGCCTTTGTTTTTGCATCCGAAAGCTTTAGGCAAGCCCTTAGAAGGTTGAAGTATTTAAAGAAACTTTCTGAGTACCGTTCATTTCTAATTGACCGCATTGAAAGTAGCAAGGATAGCGTAAAATCTGGATTGGTAGCCCTACAAACCACCAAAGAAGAAAAACACCTGCTGCTTACAGATGAAGAAATTGAAAAAAAGAATTTAGAACAAGACAAAGACGACAAATCTAAAATTGTTAAATCCCTGAGCAGCGAAGAAAAGCAGCTAAAACAAAAAATAAGGAACAACGAAGCAGCCATTGCCCAATTGAACTCAGCCATAAGTAGAATTGTGGCCCAGGAAATTGCGGCAGCCCGAAAAAGAGCCCAGGCCCAAGCAGGCACTACTGCGTCTACAGAAAAGCCCACAAAACCCGGAAGCAAAACCGGTACTGCTGCCAAAAAACCAGAGAAAGGCAACATCTCACTCACACCTGAAGCCAGGGAATTGAGCAATAATTTTGCGGCAAACGTTGGTGGATTGCCTTGGCCAGTAGAACGCGGTTATATTTCACAAACATTTGGCGTTCATGCCCACCCCGATTTGGCGGGTATTACGCTTGTAAATAATGGTATAGACATTACCACTTCAGACAATAGCAACGCCAGGGCTGTTTTTAGGGGCACAGTTTCCGCCATTATCAATATTCCTGGTCAGGAAAAAGCAGTTTTAATAAACCATGGCGAGTACTTTACTGTATACAGCCGCCTTACCGATGTATATGTAACCAAAGGACAAACCGTAACATCCAAGCAAAGTTTAGGTAAAGTGTGGACTGATGGTGATGGAAAAACGGTGTTGCAGTTTCAAATTTGGAAAGGTCAAGAAAAATTAAATCCGGCAAGCTGGCTTGCGGGCAGATAATATGAAAATAATAATTGCAGGTGCAGGGGTAATGGGTTCAGGAATTGCGATTAGCAGCATTCTTGCAGGTTATGAAACCCTGGTATACGATATTCATGATGCCGCTTTGCAAAAAGGCAGTGCCTATATATATAAGGACTTAGAAGCATCTGAAAGTAAGGGAAGAATTACCCAGGAGGCCAAAGAAAAAGCACTTGGTAGGCTACAATTCACTTCTAAAAGAGAAGAATTGGTTGGAGATTTAATTATAGAAGCCGTTTTAGAGAAATTGGAAATCAAACGCGAACTCTTTGCACATTTGGAATCCATCAACACCGATTCCTGCATTTTGGCCACCAATACCTCATCCATTCCAGTAACCCAAATTGCCAATGGATTGAAAAAACCAGAACGCTTTGTAGGCATTCATTTTTTCAACCCAGCCCAAGTAATGAAGTTGGTTGAAATCATCAGTGGGGTGGCAACATCGCCAGACATTGCAACGGCTGCATTTAATTGGGCCCATTCTCTGGGTAAAACTGCAGTGTATGCCAAAGATGCTCCAGGGTTTATTGTAAACCGTGTGGCACGACATTATTATGTGGAAGGATTGAAGCTGGCCGAAGAACAAGTAGCTGATTTCAAAGCCATCGACCGCTTGTGTGAAGCCAGCGGATTTAAACTGGGGCCATTTAAACTCATGGACCTTATAGGGGTTGAAACCAATTTTTCAGTAACCTCTTCCATGTTTGCCCAATTCCATAACGATTCCAAGTTCAGACCTTCTCGCATTCAACAACAAAAAGTAGATGCTGGACATTTTGGAAGAAAAACAGGAAAAGGATTTTACGATTATGAAACATAAAGCACTGGCCATTTGTGTCGTTTTTTTGCTGTTCCATAACTCTTGCCGTAAAAACGGAGTTACAGAAAATATTCCCACTGGGCCTGTAAGCTTAACCAGAGATTTAAACCTGCCTTCGAATATGCATTTAACCACTGTGGGCAATTTCTCTTATTTCCAAGGCGGTGTGCGCGGCGTAATTGTGGTGCACGATTTTGACGATGTGTATTATGCGTTTGAAAGAACCTGTGCCCATGAGCCTTTGAATGAATGTTCTAAAATATGGATGGACTCTACAGACCTTCAAATGAAATGTGGTTCATATACTGGAAATTCATTTTCCGTATGTTGTGAAAGCAGATTTTCTTATAATGGATTCCCCGCCAAAGGACCTGCAAAAGGGCGCCTGGCACAGTATAAAATACAAAAGAACAGCAACTTACTGTACGTTTATAACTAGCGGGTATACACCCCATTTCTTTAATGTTTTTCAATTTTTTGTAAAAAAATTTTTTTTAGGGTTGAAGTTCCTATATTTGTTGGCTCGAACCCCCATAAAAAGAACTACTAAACCTATGATAAAAGACTACTTAGCGAAGGCATTATTATCTCTGTTGGTTGTATTCGGAATAAGTAATGCACACTCTCAGAATCAAAATGGCAAAATGTGTATCGAAGCAAACGTTGGTTTGCGCGAGTACCTCGGAGACCAAGGATCATCTTTGTTCTTCCAGAAAGCCCCTATCTACCAAGGTGGTGGTATCAATTTTGGTTATCAACTCAACCCATTTCTTGATGGGGTTTTAAACGTATCTTTCGGAGATGTTGGGTTTTCTCGTGTAATCGATTGGAGGCCTGAACCTACCAAATACACCAGTTTCCGTGCAAATACTGCAGATGCAGCTTTGGGTGCACGTTTCCGTTTTAACAACGGTGTTATTCTTTCAGAGGAATCTAAAATTGCTCCTTATATCTACGGAGGTTTTGGCGGATACTATACCCATTCTAATGTTAGATGGGGCGCCCTTAATGAAATTTCAACAACAGTTACCGATTTTGGTGCTGCCCTTCAAGGTGGTGCAGGTGTTAGCTTTTATGTTACTCCTAAACTTGGCCTTCGTTGGTCTTGGACTGCTACTTATACCATGAACGACCGTTGGGATGGTGCCAACAGCCCACCAACTACCAATCCTTTGGATCCATTGGTAAACAAACTTTGGAGAACCAACGATATGTGGGGTTACCATGCAATTGGTCTTACCTATGTATTTGGTGAAGGCAATGGTCCTGGTAAACCAAAAGATAAAGATGAAGATGGTATTCCAGACAAGTATGACTTGTGTAAAGGTACCCCAGAAAAATACCGCAATTTTGTGGATAGCGTAGGTTGCCCTGCTGACCGCGATAGGGACTCTATTTTGGATGCCGATGATGAATGTATCGATGTTTGGGGCTTGCGTAAATTCAATGGTTGCCCTGATACCGATGGTGATGGTATTCAAGATAAATTGGATCAGTGTCCAAAAGTTGCAGGTTTGCCTGAATTCAACGGCTGCCCTGATAGCGATGGTGACGGTGTTCCGGATAAAGACGACCAATGCCCAACTGTTAAAGGTTTGAAAGAATTCAATGGCTGCCCTGATACTGATGGCGATGGTATTGAAGACCGTAAAGACAAATGTCCTAGCAAAGCCGGTACTGTTGAAGGTGAAGGTTGCCCTGACTCTGACAATGATGGAGTTTATGACCACAAAGACAAATGCGCAGACAAAGCTGGAACAATTGCAAATGCAGGTTGCCCAGAAGTTGCTGCAGCAGTTGTGAAACAAATTGAAACTGTGGCCAAAAACATCTTCTTTGAACCCAATAAAGATGTGTTGAAAAAAGAATCTTTCGATGATTTGGATGCGCTTGCTAAAATCTTAAACGATTATCCTGAGTCTCATGTAAATATCGATGGACATACCGATTCTGATGGCGAAGATGCCAAAAACCTTGACTTGTCTCAACGCCGCGCAACTGCAGTAGTTGATTACTTGGTGAGCAAAGGTGTTGCACGCGAACGTTTGGTAGGTACTGGTTATGGTGAAACCAAACCTGCTGTTCCAAACACTACTCCTGCAAACAAGGCTAAAAACCGCCGTGTAGAAGTACATTTGACCTACGAATATTAATATTCAACTCAATAACAAAAAGCCCCGAACATATCGGGGCTTTTTTTGTGCCTTTCACAAAATTTGATATCTTGCCCCTATGATTGAAATATTTATTATTATTTGGGTAGTGCGTTTGTTTATGTCTACCGCTTTTGACAAAGGATATGTTCGCTGGCAATGGGGCGCTATTGGAGCATTGAGTTACTATTTACCTATTATCATCAATTCTCTAGTGGTTTTCCCATTATTGATAAATAAAGGGATTATGACAATGCCCCAAGGTGGATTTGCATGGGAATTTATACTGTTAAATTTGCTCATTGGTGGCACATGCTGCTTTATTGCCTTCCAAATTCTAAAACGCCTACCCGATAAAAACACAGATGGGCATTCCGATGTGCTCGATGCCTAAAATAAAAAGATTAAAATGCCCGGTTAATCCCCAGCATCCAGCGGAAAGCAAAATTCTCCTGACCGGCAGGAACAGCACTTACAAAGAAGGGTAAATCCAAACGTATTCTTAAAGGTGCAACCGCGGTTAAAGCAGGTCTTTGTTTCTTAGGAACCAAGCTTCCCCAGTTTTGAATATTTAACATAAACCCTACTCCAGCATCAGAAACAATCCCAGATTGCACCAATTTGCTGTTAGCAGGAAATGCCATGATCCCAGCGTCACCAAATAGATACAGGTTCATATTCACCATTCTAAGTTTGGGTAAAAAGCCAAAGTACCCACTCAAATCCAATTCTCCATTTACAGATGCCCCATTGTTGCCCCTAAAAAATGCAGATACAGAATCACCGGTTTGGTGTGGCATTCCATAGCCATTAAATCCACGCAAATTAAGTCCGCCTCCCATATGTAGGGTTTGGTTGAATGGGTCTGTGGTAATGCGATAAGTGGCCAAATCCCTAGCATACTTGTTTTCTTGTATTTCCTCAGGATTTGCTCCAGCTGCATAAATCATACTTTCCAGCGGACTGTTGGTTCCTGTTCCAGTTTGACCGAATATTCGTGTTTTTAACACCGCTTTTCCCATGCGCAAATTGTTGAGCCAGGTAAAACGCAAATAGCTGTATGATGCATTGCTCCAAGGGGCAGATGTCCTCAATTGCAAGGCCCAACTCCCTGAGTTGCTGTAAACCGAATATGGTCTGGTATACCCCACATTTGCAGTGAAGTTTCTACCTACACTCCAGTAATTTTGATCGGGCAAATATGCCGCTGCTGTAGCGATGCTGCCAAAACCCAACATATAGGGTTCAACACTGGGCACCCTTTGCATCATTTTTAAATTGGTGCTGATACGGCCTTTTCCTATGTTTTTCTCCCAACCAGCTTGGTGTATCCATACATTGGCCAAATAGCGGCTGCCCAATACTATTTCGCCACTTTTGCGCACAAAATTTCTGTAGTCAAACCAGTACGCAACATTTTTAGAGTTGCCAGAAATTAAAGGTGAATTGCCAGACTGTCCCCAAACATAAAGGTTAAAAATATGTTTGCGGGCCGCATAATTTCCCGATAATTTAATGCCAGCCCTTACACCATCTATAGCGCTATACCATGCATCAGGTCTTAGGTAAAACTGATAGTCGCCACGGTGGTCGCGGCCAATTTCGTTTTCTTTATCAAAATGAATTTTTCTGCGGTGTTTCCATGCATTGTTCCGCATGTCAATATCTGCAAGTCGGCCAGAGGGGTCGATTACAACATCCACTACAGGCGCAGGAACATTGATTTTAAATTCATATTCCCTTCTCAATTCACCCCAACCGGTCCAGATGCCCGCCGGATGAATGCTACCGGGCTTGTTGTAGTGCGAAACGGGAATGGTAACATTCAATTTACTGCCATTGGCCAGGTGTATTTCCAAATCCAAGGGCATTATCATATCGCCAATGCGTTTCAATGTGATTTGAGCAGTGCCATCACTATTGTTGTCTACCCCTTTCACTTCATAGTCTATATACTTGGTGGTTTCTAGCCATTGGTCAAAAAACCAGTTTAAATCCGTACCCGTGGCCATAATAATGCTGTTTCTAAAATCTTCCATATAGGGATGGCAAATTTTCCATTGCTTTACATAGTGCTGCATGGCCAATTTAAAAGCAGAATCTCCCAGCACATATTCCAAATTGTAGAGCATGGTAGCGGTTTTATAATACACATGTCCATACCCACCGCCATGCCCAATGGCATTGTGAAAATCATCGCTATGGGTATTTAGTGTGGGGTCATTGCCATCAATAGCATCCCTTAAGTACCCAAAATAATTCGTGCTGTATTCCACATCAGAAGGCCTTTGGTTCTGGTTGGTCAGCTTTTTCATACTCCACGCTGTTAAGAATTGGGTAAATCCCTCATCCAGCGCAGCCCGGTAAGTTTCATTGGTTCCGATCATTCCAAAAAACCAGTTGTGACCTACCTCATGGGCTATTAAACCCCGGTGACTGGGGTATAAGCCACCATCCAGCGTTATCATTGGATATTCCATACCGTCTGCCGCATCTGCAGCTACCATTTTGGGGTACTCATACATGCCAAAATCTTTGCTGTAAGTGGCAATTACATTGGCTACAAAAGCCGCAGTAGGTTGCCATTTGTGCGCATTTTGTTCCTGTGCCAGGGCAATACAGTGGATGCCATTCCACACCACTTCACCTATGCGGTAAGTGGGGTCAGCTGTCCATGCAAAATCATGCACATTTCGGGCATGGTATATCCAAGTTTTATAAGTGCCATTTTTAGGAGCTACTAAGCGGGGTTGGTTATCTGGTAAGGGAGTTGTAAAATTAGAAATATCCAATTTTGCCCTCAAGTTGTCGGGATACACAGTTTCCGGATTTTGCAACACACCCGTAGCTTCATTTACATACTCGTTGGGCAAGGTAAGGCTCACATCATAGGCTCCATAGTCGCCATAGAATTCATGTTCCATATGCTGGGCGGTTTCCCAAGCAAATTTTCTATCGTATACACAAATTCTTGGGTACCAGTGTACCCCATTAAAGTGTTTAAACCCATCATGGTCATACACCTTCATCCTGCGGCGAATACTTCCCCTGTCAAAATAGGTTTTGAATGCGAAATCAAAAGTGACACTGTCGCCTGGCCTTAAAGGTTGTGCTAATGGAATGCGCATAACGGTATAGTCTATGCTGGTTTGGGCTACTTGTCCATTTACCGTGCAACTCAGTATTTCCGTTCCCAGTTTTCGTTTTTCATAATTTCCAAATTCGTGTTTTACCTTGTTTTGGGTATACAATTCATCCACCAAACTGCCTGGCTGCACTGCATTTTGGTACAAGTGAAAATACGCTTCGGTAAGAGTATTGGGCGAATTGTTGTAATAAACCAATTGTTCGGTGCCTGTAATGCACTCCTTTGTATCATTTAAAGTATCACTTATTTTATAGTACACATCTTGCTGCCAATACCCGGCATAAGGCAGTTTGTTTTTCCAATACATCGGATTGCTGGTATTGCGGTATGTATTGCCTTGTCCCCACTCATTCTTTTGTGCCAAAGAAATGGTAGAAGATAAAAATAGGATGCATAAAAAATAACTGCGCATTCCACAAAAATAAGCCAACTCTTGGAATCTACAGTTTTGTTCAATTGCATATTAATGCTGTACTTTGTACCCAATGGGAAATAGGCTTTGGGAATACCGAACAACACCAACAGCGGAAAGCGAATTGCAGGCTGCATTTTGCATGGTAGATGGGGTTTTTCACTTTATCCAATGCAATTCCGAAGGTGGATTGGCCTTGCACATTATTGAAGAATCGAGCTCCCTGCCAGAAATGGACCTAAAATCCGCCATAGAAATGGAATTCAAAACCCCTTTTGCACTGTTGCCCAAAGTATTTCACGAAACCGGCATACCTGGGTATACTGGAATTACTGGAAATGTTTCCTTAGATGAAAACACAGTATTGTGCAGTGGAATTAGCGGCACCCAAGCACAGGTACATGTGGCACTTCCCCTTTACCGCCATGCCAAAAGTATCGCAGAAAAAAGCAAAAATTTGGTGTACTGTTATGCCCAAAATGCCTACTGTTTTGTATTTGTTTTTAAAAATGAAATTTGCGAACTGGCCAATATTTACCCCGCTGTAAATGAAAGTGAAGTGATGTATTTTTGCATGGCAGGTGCTAAAAAATCAGGCCTCGATGTCCGCCAAATTGATTTTGTACTTCTGGGCAACAACACCAAAACCATCACTGCTGCTTTTGAACGTTTTGGCATTGCCATACAGCCTGCTCCCATAGAGCTGCCGTATAAATTGGGGGAATATCCGCCATATCCTGCAGAAAGTTTTTTGCTTTACCAATACCTCACATGCGCGTTACCGGTGGAGAATTAAAAGGCTGGACCATTCCCGGAAAATTTCCGGAACACGTAAGGCCCACTACCGATATGATGCGTGAGGCCATTTTCAACAAACTCAGCCATACTTATGGAATAGAAGGAATGGAAGTTTTGGATTTGTTCTCCGGTTCTGGAATGGTATCCCTAGAATTTATCAGTAGGGGTGCAGATGCAGTGCTATCAATTGATAAAGATGCCAAAAACATTGCACTTTTAAAACAATTTGTTGCCGCAAAAAATATTCAAAATTGGCAGCTTTCTAAAATAGATGTTCACCAATTTTTGAAAACAAATGACAGGGAATTTGACATCGTTTTTGCCGATCCGCCTTATGATATGAAAGGGTTTGCAGAATTGCCCACTTTGTGTATGCCTTCATTAAAAAAAGGAGGCATATTGCTGCTGGAACACCGTCCAGGCACCTCTTTTAATTCACAACCATTGGAATTAAGAAAGCATGGCAGTTCTGCAATCGCTATATTCGCCAAAGAATAACCGCCAATGGAAACCAAAATTGCTGTATTCGCAGGTACTTTCGACCCCATTACACTGGGGCATGTAGACATTATTAACCGCAGTTTAAGGCTGGTTGACAAAATGATTATTGCCATAGGGGTAAATACCAAAAAACAAACCCTGTTTTCACTTGAAGATAGAATGGCTTGGATTCAGGAAATTTTTAAAGATGAACCCAAAATTGAAGTAGACAATTATACCGATCTTACGGTAAATTATTGTCGCAGCAAAGGCGCAAAATACATAATGCGGGGTTTGCGAAATGGCAGTGACTTTGATTATGAGGCGCACATTGCCCAGGTAAATAAAGAATTGGCCCCTGAAATTGAAACCTTATTTACCATCAGCTCACCAGAATTGAGCTATATCAGCAGCACCATTGTGCGCGATTTGATATTGTACGGTGGGGATTACAGCAACTTCGTTCCCAATTCAGTTGCCATTAGCAAAGCAAAACGCAATTTTTAAACAGATGCTGCCACTGCTTGTTGCTGTTGCAAAGCTTTGGTAACAATGTCTTGAATGCTTTGGTAGGTTTCAAATTCTGCAGATTTAAACCAATCCAAATCTGCCCATTTCACTTCAGATATGCCTTCTTCTACTTGTGGTTTTAGCTTGCTTTTGCCGCTGGCATTCATAAAATACCAATGCGTTTCCTTCAGCATGGTGGCCTCATCCTCAATATAGGCATGGTAGGTTTGGCCCACTTTTTCGCTAATATTGATCATATTGATGCCCGTTTCTTCCATCACCTCGCGCAAGGCTGCCGCGCGCTGGTCTTCATGCTTTTCTATTTTGCCCTTGGGCATGTCCCACAATCCATTTCTTTTTATGGTAAGCAACTGCCCTTCTTTGTTAAACACCAAACCGCCCGCAGCTTGAATCACCCTGTATTCTTCCACAAATTCATTAAACGTGGCCTCGGGATCAGGACTGATCAGTCCAAAATTTAAAACCTTGCCGGTGGTTTGAGAATTGGTCAGAATTTTAAAACTCTTGTGCAATTCATCATCACCAATATAATAAAGGTTACTCAACCCTTTTAAATCTGAGGGTGACTCGGCAATAACCAAGGCTCCTTCATTGAAGTAAATTTTATAGCTTTGTGGCCCCATGTCGTCCAATTCCAATAGAGCCGCAAATTTAGCGAAATATTTGCTTGAAATAAATGCTGTTAAACTAAACCCTGACAATCCCTTTACATGGACTTCAGGAATTCAATCGCCAATATACTGCGATAACCGCATGGTACTGTCGTTTCCCGAGGTGCGCAGCTTTGTAAAAGAAGCTTTGGCCGAGCTCTTGCAAGCGCATTTCCCGCAGACAGAACTTGTAGCAGGTATTGCCACTGCCGGTATTGCCCATGGTGTTTTGGTAGCCGATATTTTAAACCTGCCCTATTGCTATGTGCGGCCCGAACCCAAAAAACACGGCATGAAAAACCAAATTGAAGGGCATATGGAACCCGGTGCCAAAGTGTTGCTCATAGAAGATTTGATTTCTACAGGCAAAAGCAGTTTGCAAGCAGCCCAGGCAGTGCGCGAAGCTGGGGGAGAAGTGATAGGCCTCCTCGCCCTGTTCTCATACGGATTCCCTGATGCACACCAGCGGTTTGTAGAAGCAGGTATCCCATTTAAAACCATTTCCGAATTCAATACCCTGGCCGGTGTGGCTGTAGAAAACGGCTATTTAGAAGCAGACAAATTGGAAGTGGTAAAAGCTTTTGCAGCAAACCCCGCTGATTGGAAAAAATAATGATATGAAACCTGAGATTCTGCTGCTTCATGGTGCTTTAGGTGCTGCATCTTCTTTAGATGACTTGGCCCTTGAACTCTCTAAGGACCGTAAGGTGTACCAAATGAATTTTCCAGGCCATGGTGGTGCTGCTGCTGATGGTGGATTCACACTTCAATCACTTACTCAAGCATTAAATGATTTTATAGAAACACACATCAAACACCCCGTTGAGGTTTTTGGCTACAGCATGGGCGGTTTTGTTGCATTAAATGCCGCAAAAAATGGTTCCAAATGGATTACAAAAGTCTATACACTTGCTACCAAAATAATTTGGGATGC
>JADYZD010000150.1 GCA_020853295.1 Bacteroidia bacterium
AGACCGCTGGGTTACCTTTGATTAATGGTCATCCGCTGCAATTCGCTTTTTAGAAGCACCAATCGCACTGCCCATTCTTGAGGTAAATCCACCTTTAAAAGCAGCGTAAGAGGCCTTCTTGATTTTATCATAGGGCAAGTGAAAATGCATTTCTGCCTCACCTTGTCTAATACCATCATACAAATCGGGTACTATTACATCTGGAATCACTCCCCTTAATTGTGTAGTACCGCCATTGATTCTATAGAATTTTTGAATGGTGACTTTAATCTGCCCAAAACCCTTTGGAAATTCCGCACTCTGTCCGCCCTGGATTGGCATAAAAGTTTGTACAGTTCCTTTTCCAAAAGTACTCTTGGTGCCAATTACCACTGCCCTTCCATAATCCTGCATGGCAGCTGCTAAAATTTCGCTGGCCGATGCACTATAAGTATTGGTTAACAGCACCAAAGGCCCACTCCAAGAAACATTGGGATTTTGATCCGGTCCAACTTTAATATCACCATTGGGGTCGCGCACCTGAACTATAGGCCCTTTTGAAATAAACAAACCACCCATGTCTATGGCATCAATTAAGCTGCCACCGCCGTTGTTTCTCAAATCCATTATGATGCCACGCACGCCTTCTTCTTTGAGTTTGTCAATCTCTAACCTCACGTCTTCAGAGCTATGCCTACCCCTGCCTTTATCACTAAAATCTGCATAAAAACTGGGCAAATGAATCAACCCATATTTCATACCATCAATTTCTATAATGGCACTCCTGGCATAACTCTCTTCAATAACTACCACGTCCCTGATAATCGGAATTACTTTTATACTGCCATCTGGCTTTTTAACAGTTAGGCGCACTTCAGTTCCCTTTTTGCCGCGAATGAGCTGAATGGCATCATCCAATTTCATGTCTACCACATCCACAGGTTCGCCCATGCCTTGTGCCACTTTAATAATCAAATCACCGGCTTTTAATTCACCTTGCTTGTAACTGGCACTGCCCGGTACAATTCTTTCAATTTTAATGTAACCATCGCGTTCGGTTAATGTGGCGCCAATGCCTTCCAATTTGCCAGTCATGCTGATATCAAAGTTGGCTTTATCTTCAGGTGGGAAATAATTGGTATGCGGATCGTAAACCTCCGTAATAGAATTCACATAAAATGAAATTTGATCCCTTCTGTCCATCTTTCTCCAGCGTTTGAACCAATCTGTAACAAATTTTTTGGTTTCTTCTCTGGCTTTCATTTCCAATGTATCGAATGGCAATACTTTAAAAGTGGCTTTCAAAGAATCGGGCAATTCATTCTTGTTTTTTTGCGCTTCTACTTTTCTATACAAGCGGTCTAAACTCTGAAATTTCAACCACAATTTCCACTCCCCCTCTAGAGCATTGTTATCGGGTTTATAATTTTTCTCCTCTTCCTTAACCGTGTAGGTTTCATTACCAGTATAGTCATACTTTTGGTTGAGTTCTTTTAATGTAACTGCCTCAATAAAATCGAGTTTTTTCATCATTATAGACCATGCAGTGTCGAAAAAATCAAACCTGCCAGCCTTTATCTGATCATCGATAGAGGTTTCATACGTTTTTAATTTTACGATATCTTTATCGGTAAAAAAACGTTTGTCATTATCCAATTTCTCCAACACATTGGAATACACTTTTTTTGAGAATTCATCATCAATTTTTGGTGCGGCATAGTGTTCGTCTTTTAAAATATTGGTAATTTTCACAAGCAAACTATCGCCCGCCGCATGCTTCTTATTGCTACAAAAAACCAGCACTGTTGCCAGAACCGAAAATGTTGTAATTGGTACCCAAAATTTGGTCTTCATATATATCTATTTATTAATCTTTTAATCCCAGTACTTCTTCACCTTGCTCAAATACCAAATCTACTGGTATTCCTGCTTTGTTTATTTTGCCCAAATCTTGGGTAAGCGTTTCACCCACAGTTGCCCTAGTTGTTAAAAATGCTTCTGTAGCCAATGCATCGCCATTACCTTGCAAAACCAGCAACTCGCCGGCCAAAGTTTCTATGGTCGCTTTCATTTTGGCCACATCTACTTTGTAATAACCGTTATTTTGACGGGTTATTGCCCCATTAGATACCAAAGTATTAAAAGTAATCATGTTGGCTTTGCCATGGGCACTGCCTGCTCCAAAACGAACGGAACGGAAAACACTGGCTACAAAGGTTACGTAGTATTCTTCTAACTTGCCTTCCAACTCTTTTTTCTCTACCAATTGGGTAACCATATACAAGCCCAAAACATCTGCTTTACATTCTTCTATGGCACTGTAATTGGCTCCCAATGCTTCGCGCACTGTTCCTTTGTTAGTAATGGTGTTCTTAATTCCCAATCCATGTGCCACCTCGTGAAACATTACATTGCTAAAAAACGCATTGAAATTGATGCTTGCACGTTGGGCCGGGTCTATGAGCAATTCGGTTATTGGCACTACCATGTTTTCAAACTTGGCACGCATTACATTTTTCAATTGTGAACGCCTGGTGCCATTTCTTTTTTGAATCTCTTCATCATTTGGCAAATTCACGGCTATGGTTTTAGAACCTGCATTGCAATCGCCTGCATAATACACGGCATCAAATACCGCCAATTGAGAGTTTCCGTTTGAAACCGTTTCTTGCTTGTATTCAGAGGCTACTGGTAGGTTCTTTTGTAGTTCAGGTAAAAATTTGATGTATTTCTCCAACTTGGCACCCCATTCCTTGTCCCTTACCAATACATACGCCTCAAATGATGTTTTGGCGCCAATAAGTTTGTCTTCATAATTTTCAATAGGACCGATAATAATGTCTAAATTTTCGTCGGTCACATTCAACCAGGCTATATCACTACCCTGATATCCATTGTTCATCAATGCTTCGGCCCTTTGCTGCAAGTAATCGCACAATAGTGGATGTTCTTTTCTGCCCAATGCCTCTGCAGCTTTGCGCAAATTTTCTGCCATCGCAATAATTTCTTCTCCATAAACCATGGAATATGGCCGGTCTTCCAAACGGTTTTCTGGATTCCTTACCATAATGGAATATGGATTTGGAGCAAAGCCATTGGTTTGGGTATTCACTTCCTCTTTGGTAGCATCTTTCGGATAAAAGAAAGAACCTTCAGGCTTAGGCCCTATGCCCGTAACAAATGGGGCATTGTCATTCAAACGATCCCATGGACCATAATTCAATTTTAAAAAACTGCGCAAAGTTTCATCTTTGGTGCGGCTCATAACTGAGTCCTTGTGGCCATAACTCTGCATCCAAAAAATATTGTCGGCATGTCTGGCAGCTTCTATCATGTATCCAAGTGCTTTCATTTCTGCCTCACTCAATTTACTGATATCGGTTTTTAATTGTATGCTTTTATAACCTGCCAATGATTCCTTAATCGGATACCCTTTAAGTGGGGTATACTCTGCTAAGTAGGAGTTGTTCCCCATATTCATTTCATTGGGAGGAGGCATAAATAGCCCAACTGTTTGGGCAGGCAACACCATTGGCGATGCCATACACAATGCTATAAGTATCTTTTTATTCATGTACAATCTCTTATTGTTTTGGTTGCTTATTCAACAATCATGCAAATTTATGCGGTCAGCCATATGCTTTCACATTTTTCTATGATATTTACCTTTTTACGACGAACACCCCTTTATGGCGGATATGTGCTTTGCATTTTCCTACCTTTGTTGTGAAAACAAATATTCCTTTTGTTTGTCTTACTTAAGAAACCATGTTGCAAACTGCCATTTCAACCCAAAGAACAGAATCTGAAATTTCACTTTTTGGCCTGTTCCCAAACTATGCTGGCAAAGCAACCAATAGTTTTGGAGATTACCCACTGTCCTATTTAGAACTAAGCAGACCTACCGGTAGGTATGTTTCTCGTTTTCTATTAAGACAACTCAATATACTTACCAGAAGGCACTCCATTTTAATCATTGGAAACACCTGCGCACCGGGTTACTTCTTTCCCCGTTTAGAACCCAATAAAGGACTCGAACAATTTACCCGCGATGCCAAAAAATCTTGTGGTATTTTCATAGCAAATGTTCACCAAGACCAAGTTGTGGCAGATGATGCTGTTGTATTTGAGGCCGAGCCTTTTATGATCCTCAATATCAGAAAAAATTGGCAGTCTTTTCAAGATTACCTTAACGACATGCTTTCCAAATACCGGGTAAGGGCCAATAAGGTTTTTCAAATGAGTTCTGAACTACAAATGGAAAAAATATTTGCAGATGAAATGGAAACCGCCCTTTTGCAAAAGTGTGCCATGTTACTGCAACAAACCCTAAAAGAAAAAACCTTGGCCATGAATACCAATTTGCAAGGGATTTTGCACCGTTTTTCTGACCATTTTGGACCCAATATGCAGTTTAGGATGTATAAAAAAGAAAATGAAATTGTGGGTTTCATTTCCTGTTCCATTCAAAACCAAAATTTAATTGCCTGGCATGTGGGCTACGAAGCCAACATTGCCCGAGAAACCCATATCTACCAACGCATGCTCTACGATTTGGTGGATGAAGCCATAAAAAACAATTGTACCTGTATCAACTTTGGCAGAACCGCCACTGAAATAAAAAGCACTTTGGGTGCAGAGCCCATGCCAAATAAGTTTGTTGTTTTTGCAAAAAACCGATTGATGCAAGCGGGTTTGCGCTACTTTAAAAGAAAACATTATAAACCGGCCGAATACACCATTCGTCGGCCTTTTAAAGATTGAATTCATAGGTTTTTATAAGAAATGTTATATTCGCACTACTGAATAATGAAGAATTCCCTTTCCCTCATCGTTTTTTTTAGCTCTCTTAGCTTGCTGGCGCAGGATACACTCACCAACCGCAAAGGCAGTGAATACAAATTCAAATCTATTTACAATGCCGAGGCTACCAGCGTTCAAGATCAATGCAGAACCGGCACTTGCTGGAGCTATAGTTCCCTTTCTTTTTTGGAATCAGAACTCATCCGCAACCAAAAAGGCAAGCACAACTTAAGCGAAATGTACATCGTTCGTTGCGCCTATATCGAACGCGCCATTACTTATATTCGTATGGGTGGTAAACATCAATTTGACCAAGGCGGAGAGTTTCATGACATTCCCTATATCGTGAGAAAATATGGCATCATGCCCGAAGAAGCCTATAAAGGACTTGAGTATGGTGAAGACCGACACAACCATGCTGAAATGGTGTCTATGCTTCAAGGTATGCTTGATAAATTGAAAGACAATCCACAAGGCAAATTAACCCCGGCATGGATTAAAGCAGTAACCGGTGTGGTAGACGCATATTTGGGTGAAGTGCCTGAAAAATTCACCTATCAAGGTAAAGAATACACCCCCCAATCCTATGCCCAATTCTTGGGTTTAAATATGGATGATTATGTGGTTCTTACTTCATTCACCCACCAGCCTATGTACAAACCATTTGCAATAGAGGTGGCAGATAACTGGGCCATGCAAACCGCTTGGAATGTGGGCTTAGATGAACTTACAGCGGCCATGACCAACAGCCTTAAAAATGGCTTCACCATTGCTTGGGCATCTGATGTAAGTGAAAAAGGGTTTTCATTTTACGATGGACTCGGTATTGTGCCGGATAATGATACCATGGTAAAACAAAAAAGCAAGGACAACAAAATGTTTAACGATGGGGGTGGTGTTAGAGCAGGCTATGGTTTCTCACATCCTATAGCAGAAAAAAACATTACACCTGAAGTACGCCAGATGGCCTTTGATGAGCAAAGCACTACAGATGACCATGGCATGCATATTACGGGTTTGGTGCAAGATCAAAATGGGAAAAATTATTATGTCGTTAAAAACTCTTGGGGTACCGCAAACTATTTACAGGGATACCTATATGTTTCTGATGCTTACATCCGTTACAAAACCATTTGCGTAATGGTACATAAGGATGCGTTGAGCAAAGACATAAAAAAGAAATTGGATATAGACTAAAATCAAATAAATCACCGTTATACAAATAACCGCTACATATGAAAAATAGAAAATTCACACTTTGGGCCATCCTTTCCATCATCACTTTAGCTGCAATTTTCCAAGCATGCGGCTCATCCAAAAGAGGCTGTGACGGCAAGAAAAAAACCCGCACAGATATGGGTTGGATGTAATCAAGGTTTTAACCACAAATCCTTTCCTAAAGCCAAGCAGGTTGTGTATACTTGTATGGACTAGTTTCAGTTCCAGAATTGTTGCGCTGCTTTATTTTACTCTAATTTTGCCCTTTCAGGTCCATATTTGTAGCCACCTATGACCACTACCAAAGTATTGTTCGTTTGCTTGGGCAATATTTGTCGCAGCCCATTAGCAGAAGCCCTTTTTATAAAAAAATCCAAAAAGTTCAAACATACTTTCGAGGTCGATAGCGCCGGAACCAGCGATTTCCATGTTGGCGAATTGCCTGACCCAAGAACCATTCAAAACGCATTAGAGCACAATCTTACCCTAAAACACAGGGCCAGACAGTTTAAAAAAGAAGATTTTATACGATTTGACCATATTATTACAATGGACAAAAGCAACCTTGAAAATGTGCTCAAACTTGCACAAAATCAAGAAGATAAAGACAAAGTAAAATTGCTTAGGGATTTTGACCAATCCCATCCAGGAGCCGATGTGCCAGACCCTTGGTTTGGTGGTGATGAAGGGTTTGAAGAGGTTTATCAAATTATTGACCATTGCACCCAACAATTATTTGAAGTTTTAAAGAAAAATATTTAACTTTGGATGCCACGTTTGGCGTTTTTTTACGTCTTATATGTGGTTAACCTAAACATATCCGCCTTTGAAAAAAACCTTACTTGCTGTAATTCTTGCACTTACACTTCCTGCACTGAGGGCTCAAACTTCGGCGGGTACCGATTTTTGGGTTGCCAGTACTTACCCATTTTATTCGGGCGATTCATTTTACTTGGCCATTGCCTCGGAAAAACCCACAAGTGCAAAAATGGATATCCCACTATTGGGGTACGAAGATTCTGTGTCGCTAGGCTATAATGAAATCAAATACATTAAAGTTCCTAAAAGCATTCGCGAATCCTACTATTATTGGTACAATGGCGCCAATCCTGATGTTGGCTCTAATGGTATTCATGTTTCTTCAAAATTACCCGTTCGTGTGTATGCTTTTGTAGATGGCAGGTATTACTCATGCGGCGCAACAGCAGTCTATCCAACAAAAACCCAGCCTCCAGGCGGAAAATACTATCCCTACAAATCCCGGTACTACTGGTCTGGTGGTGGTGGTGCTTATAAAAACTTCTTCTTTAGTGTAGTGGGGATTGATGATTCTGTAACAGTATCTTTTAAAACCAATTACACCACCATGTGGAATATGCCTCCAGGCAATAAAATCGTATTGCGCAAAGGACAAGTGGTGCGGATTTACACTTGGATCCTTGGCAATGACCCGAATCTGGAAGTAAGCGCAGAACAAGGCAAACGCATCGCCGTTTTCACGGAAAATTTCTTTGATTATGCCCAGTCTGGCTGCTACCAATACGATTTAATGTATGAGCAGATTTTGCCGTCCAATGTAATGGGAACAGACTTTATTCTGGCACCCTACATGTACCATAAAAAAGGCTACGACTATACCATAGCGGCTATGGACAGCAATACCATTATCAAGAAAGATGGTAAACCTATAGACACATTGAATACAGGCGACACATACTACGGAAGGATTTACAGCGATAGTAGTGTGATTATATCCGCAGACAAACCCATCAACCTTTGGGAAAAAAACATATTAGATACCTGCACCTCTGGTGGATGGGGTTGGTGGTTTAGCGGTCCATCTATAATGACTGTAAGCTCCAATGAGCAAATGATTACCGATGCTACGGTCTCGGTTCCCGCCAGTGGTAATTTTACAGACAATTACATCAATATCATCACCACACAATTTGGGAAAGACAGCACCTGGCTTGATGGAAACCTCATTCCGGCAAATGAATTTAAATCCATTTTGAATGGCAATTATTACCTGTACCGCGATACCATTTTGAAAGGCAACCATAGGCTGATGAACAACTATGGCTTTATTTCATACATTTATGGCCGTGGCCAATATGGTGGTTACGCGTACAATGCCAGCGCAGGTTTACAAAGCCTGAAACGATTAATTGTATCTGAAACATACAAAAGTTGCGATACCGGCAAAGTGGTGAAACTCACCTCTACGGGAGACCCTGCCAAAAATTACCAATGGACCTTTGGAGGCATGAAAGATACTGGCCTTACTGCCTATTTTCAAGTGCCCAAAGAAGGCACATATGCCCTAAAATTAAAGTACCAGCTCCTCCGAAACAATCTGTGGGATTCGGTAATCACTTTCCTCAAAATTGAAGGAAACAACTACCTCGATTTCCTGAAAGGTGAAGACCTTAAAGTTTGCAAAAATTCTTTCACCATTACCCTGCCCAAAACCAAGTTGTTTAAATACAAATGGAGCAATGGCGACACCACCAATACTATAACTACCAGTTCATCCGCTATTTTTAGCCTAATCGTTACCAATACTGCTACTGGTTGCAAATTCTACGATACTACATCTATTACTTTATTCGACAAGTTAAATACAGATTTTACTGTATCCATGGCCCGCAGATGCCCAGGGTATCCCATATTCATGGACAACATAAGTACAGTAGGCAAGAACGACAGTATTGTAAAATACCAATGGTATGTAGACAACCTGCCAGATAAAACCAGCCGCAACGATACCGTGCATTATGCTTATCCTGGTACTTATGACCTTAAAGTAATCATTACCAGCAAAAGTGGCTGTGTAGATAGCGCCAGCAAGCAAATTAAAGTGCAGGACAATCCCATTTTGGTTACTGGTTTGCGCACTTACGACAGTTGTTACCAGCGCGCCAGCTTTAGGTTCAACAGCCGTTCTTCGCTTTCAGTAGGTCGAATAGTCCGCTACCAATGGCTTTTTAGCGATGGTGACACCACTTTCAAAAAGGTTCAGGCCATCAAAGATTTTAAAGATTCTGGTTTGTATTGGGCCAAATTTTCAGCGTTTTCTGATGCTGGCTGCTCCGATACTACTGAGCCTTTGTACTTTAAAGTTTGGGGCGCCCCTTCCCCTCAGTTCAATGTAACTGATAGTTCTGTTTGTACTTCTGGCAACTACTTTACTGTCGACAATACCACACTCACCCATGGTCAAAAAGTTCGCTATGAGTGGCAGTGGGGAGATGGCACCGGTGAAACTTTCGAAGAACCCGGATTTAAAAATTACAGCGATACTGGAAAGTATAGAATAGGCTTGGTTTCTGCATATACTGCTACCAATTGCTCTGACACTTTTTGGCGTACCGTTCAAGTGTTGCCAAATCCTAAAGCTGTCCTTACTGTAGATAGCTTTGAATACTGCCTCAACCGCAATTATTATCACCTCAATAGCAATTTGTCTAATGACAAAGGTGCTTCTGTTCGCTATACCACATGGAAATGGGGCGACAATACCCAAAATGATACGGCAGCATTCCGCAAGGTGTACAAAACTGCCGGCACATTTAAAGTAAAAATGTACTTTTCTACTGGCAAAGGGTGCCTAGATTCTGCCCAGAAAAACCTTATCGTTTACAACAGCCCTGTTGCAAAATTCACCATCACCGATAGCAATATTTGTGGCAGCACCAACTATTACCAACTCAACAATAGCAGCACAGCACCCAATAATGCCAAATGGTATTGGGATTATGGCGACGGCAACTCTTCTACCGTTAAATCGCCTGCTAATAAAACCTACTCCGGATATGGTGATTTCACCATCGCATTGTCAGTTAAAGATCCATTAATTGGTTGTACCGATACTGTTAAGAGAAAAGTTACTGTGCTCAAAGGCTTGGCACTTGAACCCATGCCAAGTGATACCGATGTATGCGATATTTTCTCTAAAATTTCATTTGTAGACCGCACGAAATACGGAAACCTTCAGCCCAATAGAACTTGGATATTTAACAACAATAGCAAAGACACCTCAACAGCAGATAGCCTTGCAAGAACATTCAACCTTCCCGGCAAACAACAAATTATGATGATTGGGGGAATACCTGGAACTTGCGCAGATACAGTTTGGTTCCAAGTGAATGTTCGGTACCCCGATTCTGTTGTTTCAGCCAGTCATGTGGTTCAATACAGCTGCTCACCAGCAATTGTAGATTTTACTCCCAAAACCAAGGCGGGGAATAAATGGGATTATTATTGGGATTTGGGCAATTCACAAATCATTAACGCGCAAAACCCAACTGGAGTCAGCGTTTCTACAGTAGGTCAAAACAACATTACACTTACTGTTAAAGATGATTTGGGTTGTGAATATACCACTCAAGATATGGTGGAAGTATTTAACCCGCCTCAAGCTCAAATTGACATTACTTCGGCAGATACCCAATGTTTGTTGGGCAATAACTTTACCTTCTTGCCCATTCTTTCTGATACAACCAATCCAGTTGTATTCAAATGGGAATTGGCTGAGGGCAAAACTGCTGCCACAATTGCACCAATTGCTCAGAAATATGCACTCACAGGCAACAAACCGTTGTCATTGTCTATTGTCGATAAGCACGGTTGCAGAGATACAGCATTTGCCAGTATTTATTTAAATGAATCACCTACCATTGGCATCGTTAGCGACTCTGCTTGTATAAACGAAAACATGCTGGTGAATGCTCAAATCACTCCAGCTACTGTTGCAGTAAAGCAAATCGATTGGTATTTGAACAACACCTTTTCCAGCAGTGGAAACGCGTTTAATTTCACCTCACCTGCTGCAGGCAGTTGGCAATTGTATGCAATTGTAGAAGCTGTGGGTGGCTGCAAAGACACCAGTTCTAATGAAACCCTAAAAGCATTCGATGCTCCTATTGCCGCTTTTGGTGCAGACATTAAAACAGCCACCAGCAATGGGGTAAAAGTAGACTTTACCGATAGCAGTATAGGCGCTAATTCTTGGACTTGGTACCCAGATTTCCCAGACCGCAACATCAATTCAAACAACAAAAACCTCAGTTATCTCTACCCCCGTTTAGGCAAAGTAACTGCCATGCTGGTTGTAGAAAACAACAAAGGTTGTAGAGATTCTATAAGCAAGAACTACGAACTTATTTCTGAAGAATTGATCTTTATGCCAACATCCTTCACCCCCAATGGCGATAATTTTAATGATATTTTCAAACCAGGAGGACTTTCAGCTGTTGGTTTATTTGAAATGAGCATTTACAACCGCTGGGGTGCAAAAATTTTCGAAACCACCGATCCTGAAAAAGGTTGGGATGGCACTTACATGGGTGAAGCTGTGCCCGATGGTTCGTATTCTTACTTTGTAAACTTGATATTCTTAACTGGCAAACGTGGCATTATTCATGGTGAAGTAACGATAATAAAGTAACTCTAAATACCATGTTATTTAGATGCATCCATAGCTTGCTTCCCATTAAACTGCCCAAAACCAGGTTCATCTTCTTCATAGCCATTACTTGCCTCTTTCAATTCAATGCAAAAGCCCAAACCACCCAAGGCACGGACTTTTGGCTAACACCAATGATCAATTATATTGGAGCCACTGACAGCTTTTTTGTAATAGTATCTGCCGAAAAGGCCACAAATGCCAAAATCGAGATTCCCCTCCAAGGTTTTTCTGCATCCATCAGCTTGGGATACAATGACCTGATTAAAGTATACATTCCTAACAACCTGAAACCCCAAGTATCTGACACCACTTTGCCATGTGGAATACATGTAACCTCTTATTTACCAGTTTCAGTTTATTCTTTAAGTGCCCGAAGTGCAACTACTGATGCATCTTGTATTTTTCCCACTGCTGTGCAACCCAAAGGGGGTAGCTATTTCGCACTTACCCCCTACCTTTATACGGGTGGTTATAACAGCGGAAATACCATTGGCATAGTAGGCATTGATGATAGCGCGTTAGTAGAAATTGTGCCTGCTGCCCAAACCAAAAGTGGTTATACTGCAGGTAAATCCTTTTTTAAAAAAATACTAAAAGGTGAGGTCTATTTGTTTACTAGCCAAACAAATACTGGCCTAGAAGGCACTTTTATAAAAGCACCTGCAGGAAAAAGGATCGCTGTTTTTGGTGGTGACATTTGTGTTGCAATTCGCTGCGCCGCCTGCGACCATGTGTATGAAGAAATACCACCCGCACCTACCCTAGGAAAATCATTTATTGTTACTGGATTTTTCAAGCAAGATAAAGGTCATGATTACCAAATTGTAGCTACGGAAAACAATACCACTATTTGGGAAAATGGAAGCATTGTAGCCAATTTAAATGCAGGCAAAGTATTTTATAGAAAAGTGCTAGGCGACACCAGCCTATGCGTTACAGCAGACAAGCCCGTGCTTCTAGCACAATACATGATTGGTAAAAGTTGCGGAGCAACTATTGGTGGAGACCCAGCAATGCTGGTAATTAATCCTCTGGAGCAAACCATTAAATCAGCTATTGTTTCTACATCAAATACCACGCTTGTAAAAACCCACTACATCAATATTATTGTACCCAAATCAGCAATAGACAGTGTTTACCTAGATGGAAATCTCATACCCAACAATGATTTCGAAAAATTGAGTTGTGGTAACTATTACAGCTACCGCGATTCCATTACCGCTGGCAATCATAGAATAGAATGCCGTTTTGGATTTATTTGCTATCTCTATGGTATTGGTACGTATGAAAGTTATGCTTACAGCGCTGGTTCTGGATTGCGCAATTTAAAACGATTTATCATTGCAGAAAGCTTTCCCTCTTGCGATTCTGGATTTGTTGTAAAACTCACCTCAGGCGGAGATTCAGCTACCCGATTTAAGTGGCAATTCAATGGGCAAACCGATACCACCAAAAGTCCCTATTTTGTCGTTAATACTCCTGGCACCTACCCCGTAAAATTGCTTTACAAACCCTTCGGATTTAATACTTGGGACAGCACCGCATTAGATGTACTCATAGAAAAACCGCAATATTCTGATTACATCACTTTTGATTCCAAAACAGTATGTGCCGCTGATTACAAAATAGAATTGCCCAATACTCCCATTTTCAGCTATAAATGGAATACTGGAGACACTACATCGTTTTTAATTGCCAAAACAACTGGGAAATACAGTGTAAATATCCGCAACCGCATTACTGGTTGCTCTGTTGTTGATTCTTGTTATATTAAATTCTTCAATGCTGTTAATGTAAAAATGGCATATAAAATGTCCAGTTTTTGTCCTGGAATTCCATTGTATTTATATGACTCTAGCACCACAATAAACGATACCATTATTTCTAGAAGCTGGTATGCTGATAAATATTATATCAGTGACAAAAAAAACGATACCATTAAATCACCTAGGGCCAATAATTATGAAATAAAATTGGTGCTTAAAACTTCAAAAGGTTGCATAGATAGTAGTGAAAAAAACATACTTATTTCTGATATACCTATCGCAGTAACTGGCATCACAAAATACGACACTTGCTACGGTACCAACAAGTTTCGATTCAACAATGGTTCATACAATTCCTTGGGCAGAATCAACCGCTTCAAATGGTTATTGGGGGATGGCGATACAAGTGGCAAACAACAGCCCTTTAAATCCTATGCCGATTCTGGCACTTATAAAATCCAACTTATTGCCTTCTCAGAAACGGGTTGTTTCGATACTTCAGATGCCAAATTCATTACCGTTTACCCCAAACCGAAAGCAGGTATTCAAATTATAGATAGCGCCATTTGCCGTTCTGGGAATTTTTTCAACTTTCAAAATGGAACAGTAAAAGACAACAGACCCATGAAATATTTATGGGACTGGGGAGATGGCAGTGGAAGTACTTTTGAAAATCCAGGTAATATTGCCTACTACGATACCGGTATTTTTAACATTCGATTTGTTGCTTCATTCGCGCAAACTGGGTGCGGAGATACTGCATATAGGAAAGTAAAAATCATTGAAAATCCCAAAGCTGCATTGGCAGTAGATAGCTTTAATTTTTGCCTCAACCGCAATTATTATCAGTTGAGCAGCAATGGCAACCCCAATGGTGGAAGTCCAGAAACCACGAATTGGGTTTTCAGCGATGGCACACAAATAACCAATCAAAAAACAGTAAAAAAAGCTTTCCCAAGTTCTGGTACTTTTAACATTAAAATGTATTATTCCACTGGCAAAGGTTGTATTGATTCGGTAAGCAAAAATGTAGTTGTGTACAACAGTCCAGTGGCTGCAATTGGCATAATAGACAGCAGTGTTTGTGGCCCAAATAATTATTTTAATTTAAATAACAATTCCACTGCTCCCAATAATGCAAGATGGTATTGGGACTTTAATAATGGCAATACTTCTACAACAAAAAATCCGGGCAAAATAAATTATTCAAGTTTTGGAACATTTAAAATAATGCTGGCAGTAAAAGATCCACTTACAAACTGCACCGACACAGCTTACCGCAATGTTTCCGTTCTAAAATCGCCATTATTAAATATTAAAATGAGTGACACTTCAGTGTGTACCTCAAAAACCGAATTTACATTTACCGACAGCACCATTTATGGCAATGTTCCACCCAACCGTCGATGGGCTATTGGAAATTCAAAGATTGATACCAATCAAATTGTTAAAAAGACCTTTACTGCGCCTGGTTATTATCAAATTCAATTTAGGGGAGGTATGCCTGGTATCTGCGCCGATACCGCAAATTTTGTTGTAAGTGTGCGGTATACCGATACTCCAGCCTCAATAAAATTAAACCTTTCTCAAGTTTGCGCACCTGCATCATCCAATTTTATTGCTACCATAAATGAAGGAAATAAATGGACATATTTGTGGGAAGATGCAGCCACTGCGCGCAGTTGGAATACCCAAAATACAAATAATGTAGCCTTTAATCAATCCGGATATTTCCCAATTCATCTTAAAATTATAGATGATATTGGATGTGAATTTAACTACACAGATACACTGTCCATTTTACCAAAACCTACGGCAAACATTACAATAACTACGGCAGATTCTCAGTGCCTTTTGGGAAACAATTTTGCATTCTCAGCAGCGGTTTTAGATGCCACTTATCCATATAGTTTTAATTGGAATTTAAGTGATTCCAAATCCAGCACCGATTCTATTGCCAAGGCTTCATACAGCACTTCAGGATCAAAATCCATTGTATTGGAATTGTCTGATGCCAACAATTGCAAAGACACAGCTCTTACCAGCATTCTAACACACCCCATGCCAGATGTTTCCGTTACTGGAGATTCGGGCTGCCTAAATGAAACCAGGCTCTTAAATGCCCAAGTATTGCCTTCATCACTTTCCATCAATTCCGTTACTTGGTACAGAAACGCATTACCTGTATTTATTGGCAATCCGTATTTGGCAAAACTCAGTCCTGTAGGAACTGAGTCCATATTTGTGGTGGCAAAATCTTCAAATAATTGCGTGGATACTTCCAATACAGCCTTTATTACCACCTTTCCAAAACCAACATCCTTGTTTGGCACAGTTATGTACACAGCAACTGGCCTCGGTATTCCTGTGGATTTTATAGATAGCAGCATAGGAGCTACCCAATGGACTTGGTCTCCTGAACCTGGCATTTCTGCAGTGGGCAAATCTTATAGTTATTTGTACCCCCGCACCGGTTGGGTAAATACCTCATTAATTGTGAGCAACGCCAATGGTTGTCTTGATACATCTTATAAGTCTATTGAACTGTTATCGGGCCAATATGGCTGGGTACCCAGTTCTTTTAGTCCCAATGGTGACGGGAGAAATGATTTCTTTAAAATTGAAGGACTATCGGCCGTTAATGAATTTGAATTGATTGTTTACAACCGCTGGGGCGAAAAAATATTCAGCACCACCAATCCTGAAGAAGGCTGGAACGGCGATTATATGGGCAGCCCTGCATTAACCGGTGTGTATGCTTATCGCATTAATTTAATTTTCTTTACCGGCAAACGCCAAGCCATTCACGGTGAAGTCACCCTGTTGAGGTAAGCAACCCTAACTTTATATATATTTAATAAGAGCATATTCTAAAAGTAGAATAGGCGTAATATGAGATAGGCAGATTTGTGTCCCAAATGGAACGCAGGAAATTAGAGGTTGCGGTATTAAGCGACCTGCATCTTGGTACATTTGGTTGTCAAGCCAAACAAATCATTGCCTATTTAAGGAGTATCCAACCCGAAATCCTCATTCTAAACGGGGACATTATCGACATGTGGCAGTTTAGCAAACACTATTTCCCTGCAACACATATGCAGGTAATTCGAGAAATTTTCTCGCTGCTATCAAAGGGCACTAAGGTGTATTATATCACCGGAAACCATGACGATAAATTGCGCATGTACAGCGATTTAAATCTGGGTAATTTTACACTAACTGACAAATTAATCCTGGAAATCAACAACAAAAAAATATGGATTTTTCATGGTGATGTTTTTGATGCTACCACAAAAGGCTGGGCCAAAATCCTTGCCAAAATGGGCGGTGTTGGCTACGATTTATTGATACTAATGAATCAAACCACCAACTGGTTTTTAAAAATACTGGGCAGGGAAAAAATGAGTTTTTCAAAAAAGGTAATACAATCGGTTAAAAAAGCCGTTTCCTGGATTTCTAATTTTGAAGAAACCGCTGCTGAACTCGCTATAGACCATGGTTATGACATAGTAATTTGTGGACATATACATCAGCCCCAAATGCGAAAAGTGTCAAATACCAAAGGGGAAGTTACATATTTAAATAGTGGCGATTGGGTGGAAAATTGCACATCTCTGGAGTACTATGAAAACGAATGGCACTTACACACCCACATGGAAACTGCACTGGCCGATGAAGCTGCCATAAACAACACCAATATTAAAGTTCCTGATGTGTTAGCAGAAACCATTAGTTTGTTATTGCAACCCGCATAATATGAAAATATTGTATGCAGTTCAGGCCACGGGCAATGGCCATATTAGCAGGGCCTGCGATGTAGTTCCGCATTTGCAAAACCACGGCACTGTTGATGTATTTTTAAGCGGCAGCAATGCCCAGTTACAAACAGATTTGCCTGTAAAATACCGCAGCAAAGGATTGAGTATTTTTTACAACAATACTGGCGGATTAAATTATCTCAAAACCCTGAACAATGCCAATTTATTGCGCATCTACAAAGAGGCAAATGAGCTACCCTTAAAAAAATATGATGTGGTCATCAATGATTTTGAGTGCATCACTTCCCTATCTTGCCAATTGCATAAAAAAACAAGCATCCATTTCGGACACCAAGCCAGTTTTCAATCCTCTAAGGTTCCAAAACCTGTAAAAAAAGACATCACTGGTGAGTTTATTCTTAAAAATTACACCAAAGCTTCTGAATATGTAGGACTGCATTTTTGGCCCTATGACAAAAATATATTCACCCCTATTTTACGAAATGAAATATTGGAGGCCAATCCCAAAAATCATGGGCACATTACAGTGTATTTGGGCCAATTTTCCACAGCAAATTTGATCAAACATTTTTCACAATTTACTGATTATCGTTTTCAAATATTTTGCAAAGATCCAGAATCAACAAACTTGCCAAAAAACATCCAATTATTTCCAATAAACCGGGAATTATTTACACGCAGTTTAATCAATTGTCATGGCACAATAACTGGCGCTGGATTTGAAACCCCTGCAGAAGTACTTTACCTAAATAAAAAACTGATTGTTATTCCCATTCAAGGACAGTACGAGCAACTGTGCAATGCTCAGGCACTGAAAGAATGGAATGTAATTTCCTGCGAAAAACTTGTGGATGTAAACCAAAACTTGCTAGACAATTGGTATTTCAATTTGGAAAACCGAAAATACCAACTGCTGCATACCACAGAACAAATTGTTGAAATTGCAGTAAAAAAAGCCTTACGCTTTCTTTGACTTTTTGGTGCCACCATTCTTCAAATACAACCAGCCAAATAGAACGGGTAATGAAAGGGTGAGCAATACCAATGAAAGCATCCAGTTGCGAAATATCAAATGGGTAAGTACCAAAACAGCCAGCATAATATTTGATGCCAGCAATACTTTAATTGGCTCAATGCTGGGCTTTCTTTTTAAATACATATACAATAGGGTATACAATGCCACGCCCAACCCGAATAGCAGCATTATGCCACCGGGAATCCCTAAATACTTGCGTTCTAACAGCGATGCACCGCCCAGAGTGAGCAAGAACCAACTCATGTGAAATGCATTTCGAACAACTGGTTTTTGGAACATGCCGCAAATATCTAAGATTTTCCATCATTTTGAGCATATTAAAGTGGCCTAATGTATCTTTGCCCGCCAATAATAGTCAATCATGATCATCGGAGTACCTAAAGAAATTAAAAACAACGAGAACCGTGTAGCTGTAACACCTGCTGGTGTGCAAGAACTCATTAAAAACGGTCATACCTTGTATGTACAAAGCACTGCAGGAAATGGCAGCGGCTTTTCAGATAGCGATTACACCTCTGCTGGTGCCACCATACTCCCTACTATTCAGGAAGTTTATGCCATCGCAGAAATGATCATTAAAGTTAAAGAACCCATACAAGAAGAATACAACCTGATTAAAAAGGACCAACTCTTGTTTACCTATTTCCACTTTGCAAGCCACGAGCCATTGACCCATGCCATGATCAATAGTGGTGCTGTTTGTTTGGCTTATGAAACGGTTGAAAAATCTGACCGCAGCTTGCCACTTTTGGTTCCCATGAGTGAAGTTGCTGGCCGCATGAGCATTCAAGAAGGTGCAAAATATTTGGAAAAACCTATGGGTGGCCGCGGAATTCTTTTGGGAGGTGTACCTGGTGTGCGCCCTGCAAAAGTTCTTATTCTTGGTGGAGGTGTTGTAGGCACCAATGCTGCAAAAATGGCTTCCGGAATGGGTGCAGATGTCACCATTATGGATTTAAGCTTGCCACGCTTGCGCTACCTCGATGATGTAATGCCTGCCAATGTAAATACCCTTATGTCCAATGAGTATAACATCCGCGAACTCCTTCCAACCCATGACCTTATCGTAGGTGCTGTGCTTATCCCAGGCGCAAAAGCCCCACATTTGGTAACCCGCGATATGTTAAAAACCATGCGCCCAGGTACCGTATTGGTTGACGTAGCAGTAGATCAGGGAGGATGCATAGAAACTTGCAAACCCACTACCCACGAAAACCCCACCTATGAAATTGATGGCATCATTCACTATTGCGTAGCAAATATGCCTGGCGCAGTTCCTTATACATCAACATTGGCTCTCACAAATGCCACCTTGCCATATGCCATACAATTGGCAAACAAAGGCTGGAGAAATGCTTGTACTGAAAACAATGAGCTAAAATTGGGATTGAATGTTGTTGAAGGCAAAGTGGTTTACAAAGGTGTTAGCGATGCATTTAACCTGGCATTTACTCCAGTAGATGAGGTTCTTGGCGCAGTGGCATCAAAATAAATTCATAAAATCTATATGAGAAGCCGCAACTTCGTTGCGGCTTTTTTGTTTTTATTTGCACCTATGTCTATCCTTAGCCACCGTATTTATGGCAATGGCCCCAATATTATTTATATCCTACATGGTATTTTTGGAATGAAAGACAATTGGCACAATGTTGCCGGCTTGCTGGGTTCTGAATACACGGTGATTACCGTTGATGCCAGAAACCATGGCAAAAGTTTTCACCACCACGCTATGTCATACCCCATTATGGCCACCGATGTTGCCGGACTCATGGAACACCTAGGCCATACCCAAGTTACATTAATGGGGCACAGTATGGGTGGAAAAACAGCAATGAAATTTGCTGAAATGTTTCCAGATAAGTTGAAAAACTTAATTGTTGTAGATATTGCTTTGCGCCAATACCCCCCTGGGCATCTCCCCTATTTTAAAGCATTTGAAACCATAGATTTCACCCAAATACAATCGCGTTCTGAAGCCGAACAAGCATTCTACCCCTATGCTCCTGACATGGGTGTAAGACAATTCCTGCTCAAAAACCTAGAACCCATGCCCGGTGGCGGTTACCAAACCAAATTTAACCTGCCCGCTATAAAAGTATTTTATGAAGAAAGCATTGCCAAATTGGTATTGAATACCCATTCATTTACAGGACCTGTATTGTTCGCATACGGTGCAAACAGCAACTACCTTTCTGACTTTGATATTCCTGAACTCACAAGGGTATTCCCCAATTCTCAAATGGTGCAAATCAGCAATGCAGGTCATTGGGTGCATGCCGACAATCCTACAGAATTTCTTACCATTATCAGGCATTTCCTTGCAGGATAATAACTACTTTCGCAAGTACAAAATGGTTACGTATTGTAAATGGATACTTGTCACACTTTTGCTATTGGTGCATGCTGCTGCGTTTTCTCAAACAACAGAAAAACCAGCCCCAGCTGCCCACTACCTCATTCTTCGCCCTGGTGCAGGCATGTACTTAGGTCTTGGTGATTTGGGGAAAAGGTTCGATAGGTTTGCAAGCACCCCTATTAACTTTTATTATAAAGCACCCAAGTATTCCTTTGGCCTTTCTTGGAGCCCATTTTTAGGCAATAGGGTGCGTATTGACAGCCTTTACGGAGGCATTTTGGGAGAAAGCCAAATTATTTACGACAAATCAGGCAATCCAGGCTTGATACGTTATTACATGCGCGGCTTCACTGTTCAAGGAAAAATCAGCAAATTTATTCCTGTTAAAAAATCTTGGAAATACAGCCAATTCGAAATTGGTTTTGGAACCGGCTTTATGCAACACCGTATCAAAGCAAAATTTGATGTAGGCTCCATACCGCAATTGGAAGGGGAATACAAACCTGGCTATGACCGCCTTACCAATGGCATTATGTTTTCGCAATGTTTTAATTTTCATTATTTAAATACAGAAACTGTTAGCTTTTATGCAGGTATAGAATTGGGCCAAGGGTTCACCAAAAACCAACGCAAATGGGACTATGGTACCATCAAATCCAACCAAGCTTTACGCACTGATTTATATACCGGAATCTCGGCTGGCATTATCATACCATTGAGAATTAAATCCCCAGAATCAACAGATTATTACGAATAAGTTTTGTTTTTCTTCTACAATATAGGCATTCATTTTTTTGCATTTGCAGTGTGGCTCGCTGGGCTTTGGAATCCTAAGGCCAAAGCCATGAGACTGGGCAGAAAACATTGGAAAAGAAAATTAACTGCCACCCTGCCACCCAAAAAAAATAAACGTTACTGGTTTCATTGCGCTTCTTTAGGTGAATTCGAAATGGCCCGCCCTGTAATAGAAAAAATTCAAATTGAATTTCCGGAAGCCGAAATTATCATTACATTTTTTTCACCCAGTGGTTATGAACAACGCCAGCATTTCTTGTGCACGGGGGTATTTTACCTACCGTACGATACCAAAAAAAATGCGCGCAAATGGTACGAAATTGTTCAACCTGATGTGGCTATTTTTGTAAAATATGAATTCTGGCTCAACTACATGCATGCTGGCCTAAACGCCAATTGCAGTATGCTCGCAATAAGTGTATTGTTCCGCGAAGGACAGTTTATTTTTGAACCCTGGGCCGCTGCATGGAAACAACAATTAACCCAATTTAAACGCATTTTTGTTCAAAACAAATCTTCTGAAATTATTGCCAAAGAAGAAGAATTAAAAAACATTGCAGTAGCTGGAGATATACGATTTGATAGGGTTCTAGATACTGTAGAACATATTGAAACCCTGGAAATTATTGAGAAATTTAAAGGAGAATCTCCACTTCTTGTTGGCGGCAGCACTTGGCCAGAAGAAGAAAAACACCTATTCAATTATTTGAGTATAAAAAGTTGGCCCTTGGGCTGGAAATGGATCATTGCGCCTCATGATATTGGAGAAAAACACATCAATGATATACTAGATCGGTTTTCCGATTATTATCCCATTAAACTATCGGCTTGGGAAGCCAGTGACACTCCTTCAAAACACAAAATATTGGTCATCGACAATATGGGTTTGCTGTCGCGAATTTACCGATATGCCGATGTTGCAGTAATCGGTGGCGCTTGGGGCAAAGGTTTACACAACATACTTGAGGCTGCGGCATTTGGCATGCCCATTTTATTTGGTCCCAAACACATCAAATTCCCAGAGGCAGCCGATGCCATTGAAGCCGGTTTTGCTTATGGGGTTAAAGACTATGCCGAATTCGAAATTGCACTAAATAGAATGTTGGGCAATATTGAATGGCGCAAAGAAGCATCTATTAAGGCCAAAGAATTTGTGAAAAAAAATGCAGGCAGTACAGAAATTGTGATGCAGTATTTGCGTGAAAATTATTCTTAACTGCGAAGTTTTATTTTATTACAATACTTTTTATTTTATCCGTCAATTCGTTTTTTCTGCATTCCGCATTTGTGTGCTCGTCATTCTGCTACCATCATGGCTCCAGCCAGGTGGGCCAAATACATACATCAGTTTATTCTTTATCCCAGGTGCCGTCTTTACATCCTTTATAATTTCACTCCATTCCTTAAAAATCACCACCAAAGGATTGTAAGTTTCCAAGTTCTTTGTCAATCCAAACCGCACTTTATCGTAATTGTCATCTTCATGCTCATAGGTACCAAATAATTTGTCCCAAATAATAAAAATCATGCCCATATTTTTATCCAAATACCTGGGGTTACTGGCATGGTGTACCCTGTGATGTGAAGGACTCACAAAAACCCAATCCCAAATTGGCAACTGCCGAATCAATTCAGTGTGAACCAAACTGCCATACAATTGTTGAATGGCAAATGCTAACATTACATCCTCTGCCCTAAAGCCCAAAAATGCTAAGGGCATAAAAAAGAAACCCCGGTATAAGGGCTCAAAAACCGAACTTCTAAATCCAACACTGATATTGTATTTTTCACTGCTGTGGTGCACCACATGTACTGCCCAAAACAACCTTACCACATGCCCCAACCAATGCACTACCCAATAGGCCAAATCTGTGATTACCATTACCGCAATCCAATATGCCCAGCCACTTTCTTCCCACTGCATCAGCCTAAAACCATAACCCCAAGCCATGGTGTAAATAAAGGTTCCTGTCATCAAAACAGTTAAACCAGTATTCAAAATGGTCATCAGAAAATTATTCAGTGTATCCTTGGTGTTGTATAATTTTCTGCCAATAATATTCGAAATCACAATCTCACCTAAAATGGTAACAGCATAAATAGGCACCGATATTATTGTCATTATCCCTTCCCAGCCGTAGCTCATGAGGCAAATTTAGCCCTTTGCATAAAAACAATCACCATTTTTTAACCCAAAGGCCATAAAGCAGTTAAATTGTTGAAATAGTTGCAAGCCATATGGTACTATTCTGTCATTTGGTCTTATTTTTGAATGGCCATCCATACCATGAAACGCCTTAAAAAAATTCTGAAAATCTCTGGCATCACTATCGCATCTATCATAGTGCTGCTGTTGCTGGCTCCCTTCCTTTTCAAAGGCAAAATCGTTCAAGCCATAAAGAACACCGCCAACAAACAGCTAAATGCCACTCTGGATTTCAATCCCGATATCAGTTTATCGTTTCTAAAAAGTTTTCCAAATGTTTCATTGGGCATACAAGATGTTTCCGTGGTAGGAAAAGACAGTTTTGCGGGCGACACATTGGTTTTTTTGCCAAACCTAAAACTCACCCTCGATGTAATGAGTGTGATAAAAGGCGCAGAAATTGGCATTAAAAAAGTGGCGCTTATAAAACCACAAATCAATATCGAAACCTTGCGCAGTGGTAAAGCAAATTGGGATATTGTAAAAACCGATACTACGGTTAAAGATACCACCACAGGTGCAGGATTTAAACTGGCACTGAATTCATTTACGGTGGAAAACGGACATTTAATTTACAACGATAGAAGTCTGGGTTTTTATACAGAACTCGACGACTTTAACCACAGTAGCAATGGCGATTTTACTTCAGACAATTTCACACTAGAAACACATACTGAAACCCCTTCTTTAATTTTGGGCTACGGCGGTATCAATTGGCTGTACAAAATAAAAACCCAAATTGATGCCAATATTGGAATGGACTTAAAGGCATGGAAATTTACCTATGAAAAAGGCGCTGCCAAATTGAATGAATTGGAAATAGAAAGCGATGGGTTTGTGGATTTGAATGACAATGACATGGATATGGACATTCAATTTAAAGCATTAGAAAACAGCTTTAAGAGCTTTTTATCCTTGGTGCCTGGTGTTTACAGCGAAAGCTTTAAAGATGTTCAAGCAAGCGGAAATATGGCTTTAAATGGCAGCTTAACGGGCAAAATGACTGATACCAAAATGCCTGCAACCAACGTAAACTTGAATATCACCAATGGGGCATTTAAATATCCCGGATTGCAGTATGCTGCCGACAATATTTTTCTAGATTTAAAGTACTCCAACCCAGATGGAATTCCAGACAATTCTATTGTAAATATGGACCGTTTAATGGCCAGAATTGCTGGAGAAACTTTTAATCTAAGAATGCTGCTAAAAACCCCAGTCAGCGATCCTTACATCGATGCTACTGCAAAAGGCAAACTCGACCTCTCTAGAATATTGGGTCTCATACCTTTAGAAAAAGGCACCAAACTCTCTGGTTTAATTGATGCTGACTTAACTGCCAAAGGCAACTACAGCGCTGCCACACACCAAAATTTCGACAAGCTCGATGCGAAAGGAATTTTGAATGTTAAAAACCTGCTTTACCAATCTGTTACCGATAAAGATGCTTATAAAATTGATGATTTGGCTTTGAACTTTACCCCTCAAAAGGTAAATGTAAGTGCGTGTAAAGGAAACATTGGCAAAAATGATTTTGACGTAACAGGTTCGGTAGAAAATTTATTGGGCTATACCTTTTCCAATGAAACCTTAACAGGCAATATTGACTTTAAAAGCAATTATATCAATGTAAATAATTTAATGGGAGATGAAGCTGCTGCTGCTGAACCCAAGCCAACAGATACCGCGCAAATCAGTATTGTAGAATTGCCCTCAAACATCAATTTGAAATTAAATAGCGATGTTAAAAAATTAATTTATGACAACTATGTACTTACCAATGTTTCAGGAACTGCCCATATTCACGATGCCAAATTGGACATGACCAACCTCACTGCAGGCTTGCTTGGTGGCACGGTTTCATTGAATGGTACTTATGATAGTAAAAATATTAAAAGCCCTTTTACTTCATTGGATACCAAAGTAGAAAAATTAAATTTTGGTCAGAGTTTTTCTTACTTCCCCATGCTTTCAAAATTTGCACCCATTGCCAAATTTGTTGATGGTTTGTTCAACGCAAGCATTGATATGAGCAGCATTTTAAACCAATACATGCAGCCCAATTATACCAGCATGAATGTCACTGGAATGGTAAGTTTTACAGATGCCGCAGTTAAAAACTTGGATATATTAAACCAAATTGGGGCTCAATTAAATGTAAAATGGTTGGAGAAATTGCAACTCAAAAACCAGCAAGTTAAATTTCAAATAAAGGAAGGTATTTTTAAAATGCTCGACAGCATGACCCTGCCCTTGGGGAATGGGGCTACCATGCGTCTTGCGGGGCAATCCAAACTGGACCAAACCATTTCATACGGCGGCTGGATTAAAATTCCAAGAAAAGCATTGGGCGCAGGAAATAAAGCACTGGATGGCTGGATAAAGCAAGCAGGAACAAAAGGATGGAATTTAAATGTTGAAGAAATGATTCCTGTAGATTTGAATATTTCAGGCACCTTTTTAAAACCCAAAGTTTCAGTTTCCTTAAAAGGATTTGCACAAAGCACTGTTCAAAGTTTAAAAGATCAGGGTACACAAATTGCAAAAGATGAGGCGAATAAAAAATTGCAAGAGGCATTGGCATTGGCCCAAACTCAGGCAGATAAAGTAAAAGCAGAAGCCAAAAAACGTGCAGATCAGGTGCGGCAAGAAGGCAAGCAAGCCGCAGATAAAGTAAGGGCAGAAACCCAAAATGCCTCTGCTGCCATTCGCAAACAGGGCGATGCTGCTTATGACAGGATTATGCTTGAAACAGAAAATGCAGCCAAGGCCGCAGAAGACAGGATTACGATTCCGGCGTTGAAGAAAACTGCAGGTGATAAAGTGCGAAAAGAAGGTCAGAAAAAAGCAGAAGCCGCTAAAAATGAATTGTATTTAAAGGCAAAACAAACCGATGATGCTGGCAATAAAAAGGCCCAACAATTGGAAGATGAAGCCAATAAAAAAGCCAATGAAATTGAAACAAAAGCAAATGAAGAGGCAGATAAAATCATGAAAGACGCCGAGGCCAAAGCCAAAGTGTAAGGATTTATTCTTCCACCGATTTTTCTACAAAATACATATCAATTTCACCCTTGCTTTTTACTGCAATTTTACCGCGATAGCTGCATACAAATGCGTCTTTAATCATCTCATAAGTGGTACCAGAAACATTTACTTTTCCGGCCTCTCCGCCGCTTTCCATGCGCGATGCATAGTTCACTGTATCGCCCCAAATATCATACGCGAATTTTTTAATACCCACGATACCAGCAACCACAGGTCCGGTGTGCAATCCTATGCGAATATTGAAATATACTTGGCCCAATTTTGAACGCACTTTGGCCTCTTCAGCGACAAAATTCTGAATCTCCAACGCAGCCATAACCATTCTTTTGGCATGGTCTTTCATAGGTGCGGGCAAGCCTCCAGCACACATGTAACTATCACCAATGGTCTTTATTTTTTCCAATTTATATTTGGAAATAATTTCATCAAAAGCACTGTAATAATAATTGATTTCATTTACCAAAATATCCGGAGGAACGTTTTCACTAATTTTAGAAAAATCCACAAAATCGGTAAATAAAACAGTCACTTCTTGAAACCTGCGTGGCACTGCTTTGCCAAATTTCTTAAGTTCTTCGGCAGTTTCTTCCGGTAAAATATTCAACAACAACTCATCGGATTTGTGTTTCTCAATTTCAATTAAATTCTTTTGATCGCTAATTTCCTTGGTCCTTTCCTCAACCTTTAACTCCAAATTGGCGTTGTATTGTTCCAGCCGCTTTTCATTCTCCAGCAAAGCTTTTTGCGCTTCCTCCTTTTCAAATATTTCGCTGGTGAGCTGTGTGTTCAAAGTTGTCATTCCTTCATACAACTCTGCATTCTCTAGTGAAACTGCAGCCTGCGATGCCAAAATATTCAACAAGGAGATTCTCGATTTGGTAAACGCACCGGTAACCAAATTGTTCTCAAGATACAAATATCCAAAGTGCTTACCTTGCTGCATTACAGGCATGCAAATCACAGATTTTACTTCATGTTCCCTGATATAATTATCTGTGTTATATGGTCTGGTTTCCATGGCATTGTCCAACACCACATAGGTACCTGAATTTACTGCATAATTCAGCACAGTTAAACTCAACCTTTGTGATTTTGAAACGGGCTCATCCAACATCACTTCTGCTTGTGCATCGGTATTGTCCAGTACTGCCGTAATGGTGCGGGCACCATCCAAATCCCTAATCAACAATCCACGCTGTGCGCCGGCATTCTCAATCATAATTTGAAGCAATTTTTCAAGCAATTTGGACATAATAATTTCCCCAGCAATAGCATTGTATGCTTTTACTACTGTGGCCAAATCCAAATCATCTGCTTCTTTCAAATTCACTCCAAATTCGATGGATGCCAAATTCGGAAACTGCCTAACCAATTGTGCTGTTTTACCGCTGGCTCCCCAACGTTTGTAGCACAGGTAGGCATTGTTGTAATAAAAATCGGCAACTTGCGCCTGGCCCTGTTCAAAATAAAAATCGCCAGTTCGTTCCCATACCAAAGCCTCGTCTTGCACCAGTTTATTCTGCCGCGCTTGTCGCAATGCAGAAAAATAATGGGTTTGTGCTTTCTCCATATCCCCATTTAATTTTTCCAATTCGGCCAAAGCCAACCAATATTTATGCGAATAATTTTGCTGCGAATGGGCCATGTATTTTTTCAGCCGTTTTACATCCTTGCGTATTGCTTTTTTGAAATACGCCTGCTTCTCGGGATACTTATGGTACACCGAAGCCATGCACAAGGGGCGGTAGAAAAACAACAATGGAAATAGAGCAGAACCTTGAACACTTTCCTGATACAATTCTATTTCTTGAATATTTTCCCAAGCCTTTTCCCCATTGCCATAAATGAGGGCCACAATCATTTTTTGGAAATACAAATTGTGGAATAAAATATGGTTTTGTTTTTCAGGCTTATATTTATTCTGAGCAGTGCTGAAATAAGCTCCCTCTAATCCACCATACTCAAGTGGTTCTTCAATTAAATCATGAATGGATTGCAGGAATATGGCTATACGGGCTTGGGTTACCTCTAAATTAAAAGATTCTATTTGGTGCAGCAATCCCACACCTTCTGCTAAAGTTTCGGGCAGGTTTTTTCCACTATAAAAATTGTGGTAAACAATATTGTGTGCCAGGTATGAGGTGTATTCTATATCCCCTGTTTCAAGGCCATACTTAAAACCTTCTTTAAGTCCAGAAATGGTATCGGGCAAATGCGTGGTCCAATGGTTTGTAAGTGCATAATAAATGCCATAAACCGTAGAAGCCATTGCCAAAGTATCGAGCTTTTTGTGCAAGGCAAATCCTACATTTCCAAATTTTGTTCCTGTAATAATATTGCCCAAAAAGGCACTGTGAATATAACCAAATCCCAAAAATCCGTATGGAGATTTGGTACCCAAGCCATATTTTAATGTCAAAGAAATTAATTTAAAAATTCCCACCGGAAGGAAATCAGGCATGGCAAAATAAGCAGGTGCCAGCATCGCAAAAATAACATCCATAATTATTTTCACTTTCTTATCCTGCAGGTGCGGTAAGGCCAATATGTCTTTTTCCGATTTCCCCCTAAGTTTAAATCCGGTACTTATCAGTCCCATAACTACCGTTAATTTGCCTGGCTTTCTTGGAATTTTTACACCCAAATCCTGCAACAAATCATACCCTGTTGCAATGGCCTCTACCAATTTATTCTCAGCCGTGTAAGCCCTTATGCGGTAGATGAGTGCGGTACTTTTGTCTTCTACACTTCTGGCATTGGCAACCACTTTTTCTACAAAATTTTCCGACAAATCATGCATACCCGATAGGTAAGCTGTTTCTGCCGAATAATTGTGCAATAACAAACTAAAATCGTATTCAGATTCCCAAAAATTTGCTGGCAATAAATGAATCGCATTTTCAAAATATTGAAGGGCTTCTTTAAATGCCACAGACGACCTAGCCTTCAATCCAGCTTCATAATTCAATTTGGCTATGCTCAGTTTTTCAGCTGGGTCTTCAACCAAAATCAAACACTTGTTCCATTGATTAACTACATCGAAAATGCTTTCAGAACTTTCATCGCCATAGTGGATATTTTCTGCTATTCTAAAATGAATCTTTGCACGTTCCTTTTCAGAAATTTGTTCATACAATACCTGTTGAATTTTATCGTGGCCAAAAAACAATAAACCATTGTTTTCCAAAACCAAACCACTTAACAATGCCGGTTGAATATTCTTTTTAAATACAGAAGGTGCAATGCCCGAAATACTCACGGCCAAAGCGGGTTTAAATGAAATTCCGATGCATGAAGCTAGGGTTAAAACCTGCCTTGTTTCTTCAGGCAATCTAGATACAGCAGCGGTAAGCAATTCTTCTACCTCACCACTTAAATTCTGCCTTAATATTTTTTCTTTATCCCATATCCACCTGCGTTCGTCAAAATCAAAACTCAAGGTACCTTCTACTCGAGCAGCTTTTAAAAACTGGTGAATAAAAAGCGCATTTCCTTGGCTTTTTTTGTAAACAATTTCTGTTAATTCTACATTTTCTTCATGGTGAATTTGCAGCACATCTTCAAGCATTTCACTCACAGCCTTGATGCTCAAATTGTCCAAATGCATTTCAGAAATCAAAGCACCGCTAGCATTGATATCATTCAGTAAATGACTTACAGGATGATCAGGGGTAACCTCATTATCCCTGTAAGCACCAACAACCATAATGTGTTTTAATTCGCTGTCGGCCAGCAATACTTTTATCAGCTGAAGTGAGGAACTATCAGCCCATTGCAAGTCATCTAGAAACACCACCAATGGACTGCCAGGCGCGGCAATGGCTTTGAGAAAACTTAGAATTACATAATTAAATCGGTTTTGTGCTTCAGGGCCATTTAATTCAGGCAATTCGGGTTGCTCTCCTACCAAAAAATCCAATTCTGGCAATAGGTCAATCAATACATTTCCTACAGGATCTGTAGCATTGTGAATGTTGTTTTTCCAGGCAGCTATTTCCCCGTCATCTTGCGACTTAACATTCTGCACAAATTCACGGAAAGCCTGTTTAAAACCAAAATAAGGAATGTCGCGTTGGTATTTTTCGAATTTTCCAGAAAGCAACATCCCCCGGTTTTTAAATACGGGTTCATACAATTCACTCACCACAGCGGTCTTTCCTATTCCAGAAAAACCAGTTATGGAAATAAATGATTTTTGTCCTTTGGTTGCGTGTTCAAACGCCTGATCTAGAATTCCTACCTCTAATTCGCGGCCATACAGTTTATTGGTAAACACAAGTTCACCATGAAAATCTTGGGTTTGAAGGGGAAAATTTGAAATGTTTTCGCCCTTTTCCAATTCTTCTTTGCAAGCGTACAAATCATGATAAACGCCATAGGCCGATTGATAGCGCTGCTCTGGGCTTTTGGCCAAAAGCTTTCCTACAATCTTAGAAATTTGTGGAGGGAAATTTTCGACGATATCCTCCAACAATTGGGCATTCAAAGCTATGTGTGAATGCACTTTCTCCAGCCTATCTTCCCCCGGAAAAGGCACCTTACCTGAAAAGATAAAATACATTAAAGCACCAAGTGAGTACAAATCTGTTCGGTGGTCCACCAACCGGTTGATGCGGCCAGTTTGTTCAGGAGAAATAAAATTCACATCCCCTATAAAATTGTTGCTATCAGTAGCTTGAGACCGCGACACAATGCTGGTGGCCAAGCCCAAATCAATCAATACAGGTTGATTATTTTCTCGAATCAGAATATTCCTAGGACTAATATTTTTGTAAATAATGCCACGGTTGTGCAGCCGCATAATGGTGGATGACAATGCAATACACATGTCCAACCCTTTGCGTAAATCGGCATTCTTGGCCTGCCATTGGTCTAAAGTTACACCATCTATCCATTCTAATTTTAACGAAAACCCACTTTCTCCCTGACCGTAAACCTGCCGAACTCCCTCAATTTGTTCATGACCTGCAAAAAACAACTCATTCTCATAACGGGTAATTTCAGCAGGACCCGGATTATTGGATAACAGGGTCTTTATCAGAATTTTTTTTCCCGATTCATCAGTACTGGTTTGAAAACTATTCCAGTCGCCAACAAACTTATCTTGTGCACCGTGCGCGGATACCATCTCTCTTTGTGTACAATGATAAACAATTCCCTTGTAAGGTCATTAAGTTTGGTAAAAAAATTCAAAAAACCCATAAATTTCTGCTAGCCATTTCATTTCAAGTGCAAAGTTTTTTGCTAGTTTTATTTATTTTCATAGATTTGTTCATTCTGAAATACCCATGAATCAAAGTGAATTGAATGTTTTTGTTAATATTCAGCAAGGAAAAAGAGACCAGTTGGAATCCGTCCTCCGGGCCTACCAATTAGAATGGCGGGCCAATAAGGTGATGCCTTTTGAAGCATTAAAAACCATTCATTTTTGTCGGTGGGCAGTAATTCCCACTTTAATTACAGACCAAGGTGAAATCCCGGAAAGATTGACGTTTGAAAGCAATTTCGACGGTGATTCCAAAGAAGTTCATATTACCCAACTCTGCAATATTGCTCCAGAAATGGTGGATTCTATTTACCAGTATTGCGAAAATTACCCAGAAGGTGAAGCATTAACCCCACAATCAAGGGCGGCTTTTTTAATATCACACATCCACCCATCAACGGTGTTTTTTGCAGGAGCTCCTTTGCGTTCTCTCGACAGAATTTTACGCGAAAACAAACTTAGACTTGCGCTAAGGGAATGTTTAAATTCGAACGATTATTCTAATTTGTCAGCTGGAGATGTTGTAGTAAATTTACAAAAACAAATACGCAACAATGCTGAATTTGAATGGGCACAAACCAAAGAAAAAGTACCCGGAACCAATTACTTTAAACTCTTCCTTTTTGGATTGGTGATGCTCCCTTTAATTCCTTTCCTTTTGTTGCTTATGGTGTTGCTTAGAATTTTTTGCGAACGCAAAGAAGTACCGTTGGGATTGGAACCCGGCGAAGTGGGGTTAGAGCATATGAAATTATTGGAACAAAATGAAGACTATACCTTTCAAAACCAATTCACCCAATTGCTCAAATTAAAACCTGGACTACTGAGGAGAATTACATTGAATTTTGTTCTCACAGCAACTGAGTATTTGGGTAAAAACCTCTTCGACAAAGGGCAGCTCATGGGCATTCCCACAATACATTTTGCAAGGTGGATCATATTAGATGACAAAAAACACATGCTTTTTTTAAGCAATTTTGATGGCAGTTGGCAACAATATTTGGGCGATTTTATCGACAAATCTGGATGGGGACTCACAGGAATTTATAGCGCCACTGAAGGATTTCCCAAATCCTACTTTTTATTTTTTGGCGGGGCTTATAACGAAGAACAATTCTTGGCATGGAGCCGATATTACCAAATTCCAACACAATTTTGGTTTTCAGCTTACCCAAATTTGTCCATCAAAAATGTAATCAACAATTCCATCATCGCACATGATTTATTCTCCAATCTTGGAGAGGAAAAAGCACAGCAATTTCTAAATAGAATATAAAAAACATAATGAACCCAAAAGTAGAATTAGAACTAGAGGATATACAAGGATTTATAATCAGGGGTTACAAACGCATGAATTTTTCACGCTACTGCCTTCTGCAAATAAACGATATCGAAAAAGCCAAAAAATGGATTTCTGATACCGCATTTAAAGTAACCACTTGTGTAAATCATGAAGAGGTAAATTGCATAAATTTGGCCATTGGATATCCCGGCTTTGTAAAACTGGGATTGCACGGAAATAACCTCGATAATTTTAGCACCGAATTCAGAGTGGGCATGGCCGACCCACATACTTCAAGAATTTTGGGCGATTTTGGCAGCTCGGACCCCTCCAATTGGAACTGGGGTGGCACCCACAATCCACAGGTAGATATGATGCTGATGTTGTTTGGAAATACCCAAGAAAGTTTGGATGCATTTTACAACATTCAATTGCCCATTTTGGAAGCTCACAATATTTCCATTTTACACCATTTAGATGGACAAACGCTGCCAGAAAATAAGGAGCACTTTGGCTTTAGAGATGGCATTTCACAACCAACAATAAAAGGTAGCGGGCGCAGTGGCCCCAGCAATGATATTATTGAACCTGGTGAATTTGTTTTGGGTTATTTAAACGAATATGGCGTTTACCCTGAGTCACCACTCATTGAAGAACCACAGGGGAATTTAAATTTACTCCCCGAAGATTCCGACTTAAGTGGATACAAAGATCTTGGGAGAAATGGCAGCTATTTGGTATTCAGACAAATCGAACAATTGGTCGATAAATTTTGGAGTTTTATGTTGGAAAAAACAGCTTCTGAAAAAGAAGCCATTAAACTGGCATCAAAAATGGTTGGTAGGTGGCCCAGCGGCGCACCATTGGTCAAATTCCCCGATGAAGACCCAGGAGGAATTTCGGACGATGATGAATTTGGATATTACAAGGAAGATCCAGATGGATTGAAATGTCCATTCGGTTCGCATTTGAGAAGAAACAATCCCAGGGATAAATTTGAAGATAACGGTCCAAAGAAATCCTTACAAATTACCAAACGCCACAGAATCATGCGCAGGGCCCGGCTTTATGGAGAGCCATACGTGGGTTCACCACAGAACCACAAACCCGCTGGTGAAGTAGGATTGCAGTTTGTATGTTTTCAAGCCAATATTGGAAAACAATTTGAATTTTTACAGCATACTTGGGCCAATTATCCAAACTTTGATGAGTTGTACAACGACCCCGATCCTATAATTGGAACTATGGAAAAACCCTATGTGGGCTATGAACAAAATTTCACCATTCAAGGTTGCCCAGTAAGCAAATCGGTTAAAGGATTAGAGCCCTTTACCAGAATTAAAGGTGGGGCTTATTTTTTCCTACCTGGAATAACTGCACTGCGGTATTTGGCTACACTTTAATTAGAAACTCAAGGGGCTTCTGCATTGGGAGCAAAGGCCTCAGCAATGGCTTCTGTATCCATGTATACGTGCACATTATCGATCAATCCGTTGTCATCAAAATGGAATACCATGGTAAAATCGGTATAATAGGTTTTCTGTGTGGCCTTCACTTTTGCTGAGTCATTTCCTACTACCGCAACCCTATTTGAATTTTCAAGAAAATAAAGGGGATGAAATGACAATAAGTCTATGGTTTGGCTTTGAATTCCAAACATTTTCAATATTTCCTGTTTGCCTTTAAAAGTGCCTGAGAAAGGGATACTGCTTGCTTTACCAGGTTCAATCCAGGTAATATTTTCATCCATTGCTGCTAAAATAGTTTCCATGTCGCCCTTACCATAGGCAACAAAGAGTTGTTTTACTGTTTCAAGGTGTGTCATTTATTGTGTTATTTTTCGTTGGGAACATTCATATTAACAGGCTCAGAGTAATGCACTCCATTTTTCTGGTGCCTAAATTCTGCCATAGACTCATACACCCACCTTCTGGCTCTGTTAAAACCTCCCAAGGGCCTGTGTTGGGGTAAAGAATGCCAAGGAGTAAATGATAGGTTCTCGCCGTAGCCAGTGCGTTCATCTGTATCAAAATCCTGGGTTGGAATCCGTAAAGTAGCTACTTTAATGGGTTCAGAATCCCACTTCACTGTGGGATCTTCAATGGGCATTTTGTAAGCATTTTTTTGAAATTGCACAAAAAAATCGAATACTTTTTCGGATTTTTTTAAATGCGAAATCATTTGGTATTTTAAGAAATCATGATGTGGATTATCCGGCACTGGAATATGCTTTGGATTCTGTGGCATACACATATATTTCACTGCCATATTTTCTGCATCAAATTGATATGGAGTACTGCTATAAAAAGGAATTTCCAAAACACTTCCCACCTTAATCATCGCTTTTTTGGAACGAATTATTACTCCCCAATTCAATGGATTTATAACAAATACCAGCATTTTCAAGATTCCGGTAGAAGTAAGCGCTTTAATAGCCCTGCTAAATTGTTTTACATTTTTAGCAATAAAAGTTTGGTTGGAAATTAAAACAAAATCCTGGGTAAGTGCATGCGCCCCTTCAGTCAATAATTTTTCTCCTTCAACACCAACAATTTTAATTGCCATACCCCGAATGTCTTTAACAACATCGGGTTTTATGCTTGTACTTGAATTTGAAAACCGAACAAATGCTCCATATTTTTTTGGTTCTTTAAAAACACCTACTTTTAAATATTCTGGCAAATCGGTTTCAATTTCAAATTCAGCTTTTAACAAGCCATGCATTTTGGTATGTGCCTGTCTTTTCATTTCACCTTCGGGATACATTTCCCTCATTTCTTCCTTCATTTCCTCAATCATGGTTTGAAAGTAGGCCGTTTCCCACTTCGGCGGGTATTCATGACCCACTTTAAGAATTCCGGTTCTTTTGAAAGGAGTAATCATAGCGTTCAATAATAGTTAAAAATTCAATAATTGAAAGCGATAACTTCACCAATCGCGGTTTAAAGTTTGTAAGTGGTGGTATTTTGATTTGGATTTGCATGACAAACCAAATTGAATGCTGCAATTTTGTCAGCATATTCTATATGGCACGAAAGTGGGGAATAAGGGTAAAACAACCTTAAACTATAGAATATATGTCAGTAAATGTTAAACCCTTAGCAGATAGGGTTCTGGTAGAACCCCTTCCAGCTGAAAACAAAACCGCTTCTGGAATCATCATTCCCGACACAGCGAAAGAAAAACCCATGAGAGGCACTGTAGTAGCGGCAGGACCCGGCAAAACCGACGAGCCTGTAACCGTAAAAGTTGGAGATGTTGTGCTTTACGGCAAATACGCCGGTACTGAATTAACCGTGGATGGCAAAGACTATTTGATCATGCGCGAGAGTGACATTTTTGCAGTAATCTAAAAAAATCAAACACAATGGCAAAGAAAATAGACTTCAATGTAACCGCCCGCGAGGGATTAAAACGCGGTGTAGACGCATTGGCAAATGCAGTTAAAGTAACCCTTGGTCCTAAAGGCCGCAACGTAGTTATCGATAAAAAATTCGGTGCTCCGCAAGTTACCAAAGACGGTGTAACCGTTGCTAAAGAAATTGAATTGGTAGACCCAGTAGAAAACATGGGTGCCCAAATGTTGAAAGAAGTAGCTTCAAAAACTGCTGATATCGCTGGTGATGGAACTACTACTGCAACAGTATTGGCCCAAGCAATCATTACAGCTGGTTTGAAAAACGTGGCTGCTGGTGCAAATCCAATGGATTTGAAACGCGGAATCGATAAAGCGGTTAAAGTTGTTGTTTCAGCTTTAGATGCTATGTCTCAAACTGTGGGTGAAGACCATAGCAAAATTGAGCAAGTAGCATCCATTTCTGCCAATAACGACAACACGATTGGAAGTTTGATTGCTGAGGCAATGAAAAAAGTAGGTAAAGATGGTGTTATCACTGTTGAAGAAGCAAAAGGCACTGAAACTACTGTTGATGTAGTTGAAGGAATGCAATTTGACCGCGGATACCAAAGTCCTTATTTTGTTACCAATGCTGAAAAGATGGAAGCCGAATTGGACAGTCCTTATATCTTGATTTACGACAAGAAGGTAAGCACCATGAAAGACTTGTTGCCCATTTTGGAAAAAGTGGTTCAAACTGGAAAACCATTGTTGATTATTTCTGAAGATGTTGAAGGTGAAGCTTTGGCAACTTTGGTGGTGAATAAAATTCGCGGTTCTCTCAAAATTGCTGCAGTAAAAGCGCCTGGCTTTGGCGATCGCCGTAAGGAAATGTTGCAAGACATTGCTATCCTTACTGGTGGCACTGTAATTAGCGAAGAACAAGGCCGCAGGCTTGAAGATGCTGACATGACTGATTTGGGTCGTGCAGAGAAAATCTCTATCGATAAGGACAACACCATTATTGTTAACGGTGCTGGCTCTAAAGAAGCGATTGCTGCAAGAATCAACCAAATTAAAGCACAAATTGAAAGCACTACCAGCGATTACGACCGTGAAAAATTGCAAGAACGCCTTGCAAAATTGAGTGGTGGTGTTGCGGTATTGTACATCGGAGCAGCAACCGAGGTTGAAATGAAAGAAAAGAAAGACCGTGTTGACGATGCCTTGCATGCAACACGAGCTGCTGTAGAAGAAGGAATCGTACCAGGTGGTGGTGTTAGCTTCATTCGCTGCATTGCATCTTTAAATGACCTAACTGGTGAAAACGATGATGAAACTACTGGTATTTTGATTATTCGCCGTGCCCTTGAAGAGCCATTGCGCCAAATAGTGGCCAATGCTGGCGGAGAAGGTAGCATTGTGGTTCAAAAAGTAATGGAAGGCACTGGAGACTATGGATATAACGCCCGCACTGAAACTTATGATAATTTAATTTCAGCTGGGGTAATTGATCCTAAAAAAGTAAGCCGTGTGGCTTTAGAAAATGCTGCTTCTATTGGCGGTATGATTTTGACTACAGATTGCGTGCTTTCTGAAATCAAAGAAGACGAAAAAGGCCACAGCCATGGCCCAGATATGGGCGGCATGGGTGGCATGATGTAAGCAGACCGTAGAACTTTTGCAAAAAGTTCCTACGGGTCGCTTATCCTCGAGTGAAGCGCAGCGGAACCTCGGGATG
>JADYZD010000151.1 GCA_020853295.1 Bacteroidia bacterium
AATAAGTGCTTTTTATAATTCAAAAACTAACTTAGGTACCCAAGAAAGAATTTTTATGGGTGGAGAAGAAGCATGAGCAGAAGGCAGGGGTTTTGCGCATATTGCAACTGGAGCAAACGCGGGTACAACATATGAATTGCCATATTTGGGAAAATTCAGTTGGGAAAATGCTGTATCTTGCCCGAATGAAAATGACAAAACCATAGTAGTAGGTACGGATGATGCCACTCCTGGTCAAGTGTACATTTATGTAGGAACTAAAACTGCAACTGGCACTGAAATTGAAAAAGCAGGTTTATCGGGAGGCAAATTGTATGGCGTTGCTGTAGCTGGCCTTACCGCTGAAACTGCAACCGTTCCTGCAGATGGAACAGCGTTTTCACTACTCGATGTTGGGAACATCAGAGATTCATCAGGAACATACCTCAACACCAAAAGCAATACACTTGGTGTTACCAATTTCTTGAGACCTGAAGATGGTGCTTGGGATCCACAAAATCCACGTGACTTTTACTTTGTTACCACCAATTCTTTCACCAGTCCTAGCAGGTTGTGGAGATTGAGATTTAACGACATTTCTAAACCCGAATTGGGTGGCGGTATCACAGCCGTATTAGATGGAACGGAAGGCCCTAAAATGATGGATAACTTAACCATTGACAATTATGGCCATATCCTTATTCAAGAAGATCCAGGAAACCAAACTTATTTGGCCCGCATTTGGCAATACGACATCCCAACAGATAAAGCTGTAGCATTGGCAGAGCATGACCAAAGCCGCTTCTTGATAGGTGGCCCAAATTACCTCACTCAAGATGAAGAATCGAGTGGTATAATTGATATGCAAGCCATCTTAGGCCCTGGAATGTTTATGCTCGTTGATCAGGCCCATTATTCTATACCTGGCGACATGGTTGAAGGTGGTCAGTTGATGGCGATGTTCAATCCTTCTACATTCCAATCCAATCCTGAAATTACCGTATTGGGCAATAACAACAATATTGACAATGGCGATAACAGTCCAAGTTTGAGCAACAACACTGATTTTGGATCGATTCTTTTAGGCAACAACATCGATAAATCATTGGTAATTAAGAACGAAGGTTTTGGTCCTCTAACAATCACGGGTATTGGTTTTGATGGTTTAAATCCAGATGACTTTACCGTGTTTGGTTTGCCATCTCTTCCTATTAAATTAAACCCTGGAAAATCCATTACAGTAATGGTTCGGTTCGAGCCTAAGGCTGAAGGAATCAGCACAGCTGAATTGAAAGTCATTAGCAATGACTATGATGAAGGTTCATTTACAGTATTGCTTAAAGGTGAATCAACCAAACCTGTTAACGGATTGAATAACATTCACAATTCCAATCAAATTGTGATGTATCCTAATCCTGCCAACAATGAATTCTTTGTTAAAGTAGCAGATAATTCTTCTAAAATTGTTGTTCGTATTTATGACATCAATGGCAAAATAGTATTGCCTGTGATTGTAGATTCAAATGTTGACAACAAGGGCATTGTGCATGTAGACTGCTCTTCTCTGCCACAAGGCATCTATATTGTTGAAACAGAAACCAACAATTCTATTTCTAAATCAAGTATTGTTTTAAATAAATAAGTAGTTCTATTTTTAAGTGGGGCAGTGAATTACTGCCCCACTTTTTTATGCTATGGGAATCAGAAATAAAATCATATTATCGCTTTTCGGGCTTAGTGCTGTGTTGCTATCCGCCTTTATGCAAGTGGGCGCAAATGAAAATGAATATTCAACATTTGTTCTATTATTATTGAATATACATTCATACACTCTTTTAAACTTAAGGAAACAGATACTTCAGCACCCTTGCTGAGATAAAACTAGGTGATATTTCGCATTCTATTCAGCACCCTAGATTCCGAGACGAGGTAATCATTCAGCAGCTCAGCAGGGTCTTGCATCAGCAAGCGGCTGGTAACTTTATACAAATTGGGATAGGTGTTTGCAAACTCAAGGGGTTGTTCAAAAAACACTTCTACACATACAGCCCAAAATTCATGGTGGTTGGTAAATCCATAATCTCGAAACAGGGGATCGGGTTGTCCACTATCTTGAGCCCGTTTCATCAATATAGTGGCCATACCCGTAAAGGTATCAAAACGATCGGAATCAAAATACTTGGATTTTTGCAGCATCAATGCATGGGCAAATTCATGCAAGCCCAAATTGAGTTTGCTTCGGTATCTCACATAGCCATCTTCAAAATCAGACCAAGAAAGATAAATAAATCCGGTACCATAGGTAATACCCTTTACATCGGCATCCAAAAATTTAGAATAAAATATTCCAGGATACACGATAATTTTTTCAAAACGATACAAACGATAGTCGCGAAATCCGAATGTAAGCTGCACCATACTAGCAGAGAGCAAAGCCAATTTTCGATTGTCTAGCTCCACCCCTTCCCGGCCCTCAAATTCCATATAATTCTTAACATCAATCAGCCGAACCAAAAATTCATCTTGTTCTTTTTTACTGAGCAATTTAAAATAAGGAAATTCATTTTGAAGCAATTTGGAGTAGAAATCCCAATTCATGTAGTCATCCGAATGCTTGTATTGAATCCAACTGCGGCGCACTTTTACAGGCAAAACATAAGACCAAGAGTAAATGCTGCTATACTCAGACAGAAACAGAAAAACAATTCCACCAAAAAAGAGAAAAAACAACATTCGAATTCACGAATATATGAATCTGACTGTAAATTTTAATGCGAATTCCACCTAGCTCGGTAGCCACGGGTGTCGAAGTGAATCACCATGGTATTGGGATATAACCCCAAACCGCCAGAATCGCGAATAATATGAGACTCCAATTCATCGAGCAGAATTTGTTTGTCCATTGCATTAATGGTATCATTTCGGTCAATATCACCCACTTTTATATCAATGGCCATCCCTTGCATGTGGTAGCTTTTGGGCACCCCCCCTTTAAATTTGTTGTATGCTGGATGTCGGTGACCGTTGTTAATTGTGATTGCAGAATCGTTGTATCCAGATTTGCGCATCCACAAAACCAAATCCAAAAAGCGGTGCAAAACAGCAGTATCTATAAGCCAATATTGCACACAACCTTCGGGCAAACAGAGGGTATTTTGAATAAAAAAGGTGTCTTTGGACATTAAATCTGCAATTCGAAAATGACCAACGATATATTGATAAACATCCACACCTTGAAACCGGTAATATTGCCGATGAGACAGCACATTTTCCTGAGCCACCGACTCCGTATAATCCAAATATTCCTTTGGTAAATCTGTATACGGAACCAATTCCAATCTATTTAAAACAGAATCCAGTTTTGCATGAGAATATACAGGCTTTTGACGGGTAGTGTCATCATATTGCTGTACATGGCCCGCCACAGTATTTCTGGAATGTACAATTTGTATAAATAGCACACCCACTAAAACCCATATAGCAATTCGCATGTAGTGCAATTTATCAATTAAAATAATCAATTACATCTTGCTTTTTGGTTGGGCTCACTTCTATTTCTGCACCGTCTGCCATGGTTAACAAGCCTCCCCGACCACGGTGGTATCCTTGCACCTGATCCATGCATACAATGTGGCTTTTGTGCACACGTATAAAACCCTGATCCTCTAACAATTCTTGAAAATGTTTGAGCACCTTACTCACCACCTTTTTTTTGCCGTCGGTTAAAAATATTTCTGTGTAATTGCCACTGCCCGTTAAACGAATAATGTCTTTAATTTGAACCACCTCAAAGCCTGTAGTGGTGGGCAACACCAATTTTTTATTTTCGGGATTTTTTAAATTCTGTGCCAATACAGCAGAACGATTTACGCCATCGGAATTTTCCATATTTTCCCTGGCTTTCTCCACTGCTTTTATTAATTCCTCTATAGCCACAGGCTTTAAAATATAATAGGCTGCGCTGAAATTCAAGGCCTTAATAGCGTATTCACTAAATGCGGTAACAAAAATGGTTTCATAGCCCAAATCAGCGGTCTGATCCAGCACATCAAATGCATTTCCAAATGGCATTTCCACATCCAAAAAAAGGAGTGCCGGTTTAAAACCCTTTATTTTTTCAACTGCATCGGGCACATCCTTTGCCTCTGCCACAATATCTACATCGGGGCAGTAGCGTGCAATATAATTTCTTAAAGTCTCGCGGGCTGCCGCCTCATCATCGGCAATGATGGCCCTAATTTTATCACTCATACTTCTTCTAGTTGCATTATATAAGGCAATGATATTTTGGCCATAGTACCAGATGGTTTTCCGTTTTCTGACAAATCTAAAATGGAAATATTCAATTTGGTACCATGCAATTTATTTAACAATTCTATGCGTTCTTTGGTGTTTTTTATTCCTGTACTTTGGTAGGTTTTTTGGTGGTCGGTTTTCAATGCGGCAGACTGCTCACGGCCAATTCCGTTATCACTTACAGTACAATACAATTTTTCATTTTCTGTAAATATTTTTACATCCAATTTGCCCTTGGTTTCTTTATAACGAAGGCCATGCCAAATGGCATTTTCAATATACGGTTGAATAAGCATAGGCGGCACTTGAACCTGCTCTGTATCTATATCAGAGGCTACACTTATGGTATAATCAAATTTCTCCCCAAACCTAAAATGTTCCAAATCCAAATAGATTTTTAAGGTTTGCATTTCAGTTTCCAGCGTTACAAAATCCCGGTCGCTATTTTGCAATACTGTTCGCATTAATTTTGAGAAATCAGCCAAGTATTTATTCGCACTTCTCTCATCATTTTTACTGATGAAATTATTTACACTATTGAGTGAATTAAATATAAAATGGGGGTTCATTTGGGTGCGCAAACTTTGCAATTTTATTTGCATATTGGCACTTTGTTTTTGGCGGATATTTCTAACCAACAAATAGGTGAGAAAACCAAATAAAACCAGTGCTGCTGCCAATCCCCATAAAATATTTCTTTGCCTTTTTATATCTGCTTCTTTTAATTTTTGCGAAGCTATTAATTTCTGAATTCTGGATTCTTGTTTGATAAACTCTTCATTTAATGCCAAATTGGCTTCAGAATTTGCCTCTTGCAACAATTGAATAGAATCCAGTGTATTGATATATGCTTTGATTACATCCAGTGCTTTATCATACTGTCCCAAATTTTCATACGCTTTGGCCAGTTGTTTCACCGATTTTTGTTTTTGAACCGTATTCCCTTCCTTTTCAGCTGCCACGATACTCTCTTTTAAAAAAGGAATGGCCTTGTCGGACTGCTGGGCTTCTAAGTAGGCAAAACCCAAATTCTGTGTAGCCTGCGCTACCAATTTATCGGAACCCCGTTTTTTGCCTTCGTTCAATACCTCATTTTGAAACCGAATGTTTTGGGCCCACTTCCCAGTGTTGTTGTATGTATTTCCGATAACTGTGGAATTGGTCAACAATACTTGGTCTGATGCTTTATACGAATTGGCTTCTGCAGCATTCCAATAGGATTGCGCTTGTGCAGTATCTTTTACCTCCAAATAATAATCGCCCAACTCCCTAAAGATGTCAATCTTTTCTTGTGTACCATCACTGTATTGTGCTGCGCGGTATTTCAATTCTGCCTCCTTGGAGTAGCTCTTTTTCTTGCTGCTGATTTTTTTATTCTCGGTTTTGAATTTTTCAGTTTCACGCAATTGTGCCAGCCTTTTTTGAGCTAGATTCAAATACTTGCTGCTGTAATCCTTATTTTTAACATCATTTAGGGAAGCAAAACCATCATAAGCCAATTGAAAATATTGAACGGCAGCAGCGTAGTTTGCTGAATTAAAGTACAAAGTACCCAATGTGTTGTAACAGGTATATTGTGTGCGCTTGTCGTTGTTGGAAATGCTTTTTTCAAGGGCAGCGGTAACATAACTCATGCTTTTCACCGGACTAACCACAGCCTTTGAATTTGCCAAATTCACCAACTCCACAGCTGTTTTGCCAGTCAATTCAACAGCAGAAGCTGTATCCAATCGATTGCTCTGGACATTCTGCGCATGCAAACCCAAGCTGCAAACCGCAATTAAAAAACCCGCTATGACCTGTTTTCTTATCAATTTTAAAACAAAAATACGCACTAAACCCAATACAGTTAAGCAATATATGTTCCAATAAACGGCAGTTTGGCTTGTTTTTAGCCCATAGCGAGCATGTTTACACATTGATACGCACGTTTTGCGAAATGAAAACTTCCTGTAAATGCAGCTACCGATATCAACAAAAAAGCCACCCTGTAAGAGTGGCTTTGTATAATTTCGGTTAATTATTCGGTTAATTATTCTTGGGAATTTTGGGTTGTGGAATAGACTCAGCCGGTTTTTCGGTTGGCGTCTTAGCTTGTTTAGACCTGCTTCCCATGTAAGATGAAGCGGTAAGCGAAACCACAACAATAAGCAATGCTGCTCCCCAAGTGATTTTTTCTACAATGTCAGTGGTTTTTTCTACACCAAAGATTTGATTTCCTTGAGAGAAGTTAGAGGCCAACCCGCCCCCTTTGGGATTCTGTACCAACACTACCAACATAAGGATGATAGCGATTATAATGCCGATGATGAGTATCCAAGTCATAATTGATTTTCCTTCTTTATTTTTTCAATAAGGTTTGCAAAGTAAGCGCTTTTTAGCGGATTTTTCAACTGTAGCTTCTCATAAATTCTCAAAGCACCGTTAAAATTGCCTTGATCGAGATAAACCCTTGCCAGTGTTTCAGTTACAAGGGCTTCCGGAAGCATTTCACTCTTCTTTGCCGCCTCATAAGCATTAAAAAACTCAGATTTGGGCCTCGAAACTGTAGGTTTACTCTCTATAAATTTATCAATTAAGGCAATTTTCTTATCTGCTTCCTGGACTGTTTCAACACTCGGGCTATCTGATTCGGTAAACTTTGGCTTCGAAAGCCAAGCAAAAAAATCATCGGGTGTTTCAGTCTCTTGTTTGTCTATCGGATAATAATCCTCAATGTTGTATACACTAGCTCCAGAGTAAGCAAACATGTTGCGTTCCAAGGTTTTTTTCTCTGTTACTTCCTGGGTTTCTGTTTCCAACTCTTCCAATTCCGCATCCGGAGTTACCATAAGTGCGGGCAATTGCTCTTCCTCTACATCAGGCTCAGACTCATTAAGAGCCTCAATATCATTATTTGGCAGGGAATCAAAGGATTCAATTTCATCAAAAACAGCCTCTTCTTCAATTTCCACTTCTGAAAGTGACAAATCTCCTTCATCCCATGGTTCAAACATACTTTCTATACTGTTTAAAGTAAGTTCCAACTCATCTTGTGCCTCAGGTTTGGGCACATCTGTTAAAGCCAAATTGGCCTCTGCAAGCAATTCTACAGCGGCTTCATCTTGTGTTTCCACAGCATCAGGAACAAACAGACTTGTACTTGCAGTCTCCTCCCAGTCATTTGAATGGCTAAACTCAGCAGGCTCAGTAATTGGGGGCTCAGCTTCCACTTGTGCTTCAGCCAATGCAACCGCATCATTCTGTGTATGTACTTCAAGTTCATGGATATCTGCATCTGCACTAGTTGTATTGTTTAAAAACCAATACAGCCAGGCCCTATCATTTACCCTTAGAGCCGTTTTATGAATGGTTTCTTCCAAACGGTAGTCATTTTGACTGTGGTAAAAACGCGACAATAGCACATGCGGCAATGTAAAAAAAGGAAACTTTTTGGTAAGTTCCTCCAATTCTCTCGCATCTGAAGTGGTAATTTCAGTAGGATTTCGGGCGATATAACTGAGTTTGTCTTGGTTCACCACTCAAGGGCTGTAGCCGCAAATATTTGCTGTACAATATTATCTGTTATTTCTGCTGAAAGTGCATTTTCTACAGAAGAAAATTCCTTCGATGAATCGTATGTTCTAAAAAACGAGAATTCACGGGTAAAATTTTTGGTCTCATCTTGCACATTTTCAAAAACCACTTTTATGGTAATGGTAAATTGGTTTTGAGCAGCACCTGTGTTTTGATCTATGGTAGCGGTTTCTATTCTGTAATCCCTAATGGCGCCAGAAAAACGCCAATCTCCACTCGTATTCACCAAACTCAATCGGGTTTCACTCTGAAATTTGGTTTTCAGTTTTTCTGTAAAATTCAAACTCAATTGAGGATTGATCAATTGTGCTTCATTTCCAAACAAATCCACAGAAAAGGTTTCCACCTCTTTGGGAATATTAGAGCCCTTGAAATTATATACCCCACAAGCACTCAAAAGCAGCGAAAAGAGCACCAATTTAATCCAATTCATACTGTTTTATTTTTCGGTACAAAGTACGTTCTGAAATGCCCAAATCCTGTGCCGCTTTCTTTCTTCTTCCCCTATTTTTTTGCAAAGCACGTTTTATCATATCCAGTTCCTGGGCCTCCAAGCTCAAATCGGACAGGTCATTCTGAGTAGATTCTGTTTCTATAAAATCTACATCATCTTCAGTTTCTGCTGGTGAAATAAACACAGGTATGGGTTGTTCTTGCTCTACCCTACCCCCATTTAACAAATTGGGTGTAGGCTCGTATAAATTGTGCGGAACACTTTGTGGCATAGGAGTGGGCATGCCTACATCGCTTCTGCCTTCTAGTAAACCGAAAACCACCTTTTTTAAGTCATTTACATCTTTCCGCAAATCCAACAATACTTTATAGAACACATCTCTTTCACTCATGCCATCGCCATATCCTTCGGATTTGCCCAATAACATTGGCAAACCTGGCTGGGCAACGGGCAAATAATTCTGTAAAATTTGAGCAGAAATGAGTGGACAGTTTTCCAATACACAAATTTGTTCGGTAATATTTCTGAGTTGGCGAATATTACCCGGCCATGGATAGTTCACCAACAATTGTTGGGCTTCGGCACTCAACTCCAACATTTGGCTATGGTGTTGCTCGGCAAAGTCCATACTAAATTTGCGAAACAGCAAGTAAATATCCTCTTTGCGTTCGGCCAATTTGGGCACCCTAATGGGTACAGTAGCCAGCCTATAGTATAAATCTTCTCTAAATTTACCTTGGGTTGCACGTTCTAGCAAGTCGCGGTTGGTTGCTGCAACAACGCGCACATCGGTTTTTTGAACCACTGAGCTACCCACTTTAATAAATTCACCATTTTCTAGTATTCTCAGCAGGCGTGCTTGGGTGCCCAAAGGCAACTCTCCCACTTCATCCAAAAAAATGGTTCCTCCATTTACAGCTTCAAAATACCCTTTACGCTTATCAGTAGCGCCCGTAAACGAGCCTTTTTCGTGACCAAACAATTCAGAATCTATTGTTCCCTCAGGTATGGCACCGCAGTTTACAGCAATAAAAGGCGCATGCTTTCGCCCACTCAATTGGTGAATCAGCTTTGAGAAACTTTCCTTACCAACACCACTCTCTCCGTTAATCAAAACGTTCATATCGGTAGGTGCTACTTTTATAGCGGTTTCCAGCGCATTGTTTAATTTGGTGCTGTTGCCTATAATTCCAAATCTCTGTTTTACTTGTATTAAATCCATTTCAGTTGCCAATAAGCGTTTATTGCTCTGTGGCGCTTACAGGATTGCAAATATACGGCCAATCTGACATTTTGTCAGCAATTTTATCATCTAAAAAACAGCAAACATCGAAAGAATTCAAAATTGAGAATCCAAAGGCTGAAGCAATTCGCCAATCGCATATTTACAAAGTAAAATCCCGACTCAACAACAGGTTGGTTCCATCAGAAAGAACATAAATTTTGTATTTACCCGGTTTCAGTTGAGCAACATCCACTTCTACCTCAAGAGCTTGCCTGCCCGGATTCTTAGGAACATCCTCCATAAGTGTTTGAACCAAAATACCATTCCAGTCTTTAACTACCACAGTTACAGTGGTGTTTTCATGTAAATTAAAATAGATAGCCCCATTTACAGAAATAGGCTTACCTGCAAGGTTATTGCTATCTGCTTTGCCATAATTGGTTTCATACCAAGGCATGGGAATATTTCTAATCTCGCATACTTTCCGAATCAATTCCACATTTTCAGAATTCATTCCACGCCCAATTCCACTAACAGATAAGCTATCACTTATTGCCCAAATGGCGCTTTGAATGCTGCTGGGATCAAATTTTTTAGATGCAATAAACTTTGACAAACGAAGCAACCCTTTGTTTGCAAGGCTGCCAACTCCAAATAAATGGCCTTTCTTGGGAGAATGGTCGTGAACCTGGCAACAGAAACCATACAGCTTGCTAATTAATTTTGATTTTGGAAGCAATTTCAAGTGAATATCTTTCACCAAAAGAATATCCTGATCGGTGGAATCTGCGGCTTGTAACCTTCTTCCAGCTTCAATCCAAACTTGAAGCGTATCTGATGTGGTATTTTGGGCTGAGAGCTGAATACAATCTTCAGAATGGCCACCCAATGCGGTAAAATTGGCTATAATTTTACCTGAAGAAATTAAACTTTCTATAGACTGGGCTTGCAGACCACAGCATACATTGAAAATAAGGACAATAAAAAAGATTGGGTACTTCATAGGCGGCATTAAGGTTTAAAACCCCAAATTGAAAAAAATATTGTATGATTGAGAATCTTTCTGCGATCAATAACTAAACCAATCACCTACCACCCAAAAGTAAAATGTACCCAGTTGTAACAAAAATAAAGCAGCTACAATAAAGGGTTGGTATTTCAATTTCGGTGGCCAATTGTACACAGCCAATAAAATTAATGGAAACAACATGGAAATAAACCTTGGCATGCTAACAACAGAACCAGCAGTCAAAGGCAATAAAAGTCCAATCCATACCAGAAGTTGAAAACTCAAGGGCATTTTTCTTGCAAAATAAATGGCATAAACCATTACAAGAATTGTATACACTGAATTGAACTGCATGCGCACATCACCCTCCCTAAAAAAGGCCATAAATGGAAACATAAATCGCCTGCCCCACCCTGCTTGTGCCGCACCAAAAGCCATATAATTCCCGGTCATTTGGTACTGGTATATACCATATAAAACCAATGCCAAAGGTCCAGCTAAAAACAAACAAGAAATTCCGATATTTTTCCAATTAATTAGGGATTTCCAATTCAAACGAAAACCAATTAAAACCCCTTGCTTTTCTAAGTAATAAAAAAACAAAGGCAATATGGCTACTATGCCATTAGGGCGGGTTAAACACAATAAAAAAAGCACTATTGTAAACAAGAACCATTTGCCATTATTAATGCCAATAAATGCAAAAATCAACAGCGAAAAAAATAGGGCTTCGGTATAAAAAACACTCAAATAATAATGAAAAGGGAATACTGCAAATACCGTTGTTGCAAAAAAGGCAAGTTGGTCCGAATCCAAAAATTTACGTGCAAAAAAGTAAAATCCCAACAGCGCCAATGTTGATAAAACCAAGGACCACAAAAAGGCGGATGTACCAAACGAAACATGAAACAGTAACATAGGCGCCTTAACAATGGCGGGATATAAAGGAAAAAATGCCCATGCACTTTGCAAGGTTGAATCAGTTTCAACATATCCCAGTTGCTTTTTGTCAATTAACTTCGGATATCCATTTTCTGCTATGGATTTGTACCATGCGGCATCATTTCTTTGCATCGCATTTACATACGCATTTACGCCCAAATCCTTATTGGGAGCCAACACTACCAAAGAAAATATATGATAGGCAAGCTTGATGCTTAATGAGAGGAGTACGATTTTAACAATATGTGATTTCAAGGCTCGGGGCTTCAACTTTATGCATAAAAGGGCAAAATGCAAAACCAAAAAACATCTTGTGGACAAACTCCCTTGAACCTTTGGTGCCGATTCGTTTTTTTTGCCCTACCTGAAATGTCTGACGATCCCGAAGAAAATAACGACCACATAGATCCCATTGAAGAAGGCTCTGAAGAGGAATTAAACCTCGGTCATGTAAAACCGGTAAGTGGTTTATACCGCGAATGGTTTTTGGATTATGCCTCTTATGTAATCCTTGAAAGGGCTGTTCCGGCTATGGAAGACGGGTTAAAACCGGTTCAACGCAGAATTATGCATGCCATGTACGAAATGGACGATGGCAGGTTTAATAAAGTGGCCAATATTATTGGTGCTACTATGGCTTACCACCCACATGGAGATGCCGCTATTGGTGATGCATTGGTAAATGTTGGACAAAAAGACCTCCTCATTGATACCCAAGGTAACTGGGGAGATGTGCGCACCGGGGATTCAGCTGCGGCACCAAGGTATATAGAGGCTAGGCTTTCTGCTTTTGCAAAAGAGGTGGTCTTCAATGAAAAAACCACTGAATGGCAACTTTCTTATGATGGCCGTAAAAGGGAACCGGTTACGTTGCCGGTAAAATTCCCACTCCTTCTTGCACAAGGTGTTGAAGGGATTGCTGTGGGATTAAGCACCAAAATAATGCCGCACAATTTCATTGAATTGTGTGAGGCAAGTATTGATATTTTAAAAGGCAAGAAAACGGAAATTATGCCCGACTTCCCAACTGGGGGTATGGCAGATTTCAGTCAGTACAACGAAGGCAAAAAAGGTTCTAGGGTTCGTGTGAGGGCCAAAATTGAAGAGAGGGACAAAAGCACACTCAGCATTCGCGAAATTCCATTTGGCACCACCACTGGTTCCTTAATCGACAGCATTATTAAAGCCAACGACAATGGTAAAATAAAAATAAAAAAGGTAATAGACAATACCGCTGCAGAAGTGGATGTTGAGGTTCAATTGGCACCTGGTGTGAGCACGGATTTGGCCATCAATGCACTGTATGCATTTACAGATTGTGAAGTGAGTATTTCACCATTGGCATGTTTAATTTCAGATGAAAAACCACAATTTTTATCTGTAAATGAAATACTGAGGGTAAATACCCAAAACACACTGCATTTATTGAAAACGGAATTGAATATCCGCTTGCATGAATTGCAGGAAAAATGGCAATTTTCTTCACTAGAAAAAATATTTATTGAAAACAGAATTTACCGGGATATTGAAGAATGCGAAACCTGGGAAGCGGTTTTAATTGCAATTGACAAGGGTTTAAAGCCACACAAAAAGAAATTGCTCCGCGATGTAACAGAAGAGGATATTATTAAACTTACTGAAATACGCATTAAAAGAATTTCTAAATTCGACAGCTTTAAAGCCGACGAATATATGAGGGGCTTGGAAAATGAAATCTCTGAAGTCAAAAACCACCTCGATAATTTGGTAGAATATGCCATTGATTATTTCAGGAATTTAATTAAAAAATACGGCAAAGGCAGGGAACGCAAAACTGAGATTCGTGCATTCGACACCATTGAAGCGAATGTGGTGGCTGCCGCAAACGTAAAATTATATGCCAACTTTAAAGAAGGTTTCATAGGAACTTCCTTAAAAAAGGAAACCTTTATTGCCGACTGCAGCGACATTGATGACATCATCGCATTTAGAAGCGATGGCAAATACATGATTAGCAAGGTTAGCGACAAGACCTTTTATGGCAAAGATTTAATTCATGTAGATGTTTGGCGCAAGAATGACGAACGCACCACATACAACCTCATCTATTGGGATCCTGCAGCAAAAAAAGCCATGGTGAAGCGCTTTAATGCCACTGGTTTGATTCGGGATAAGGAATATGATGTTACTTCGGGCAGTAAAGGCAGTGAGGTGCTTTACTTTAGTGCCAACCACAATGGTGAAGCGGAGAAAGTAACCATACACCTTAGCAGCTTGGCCAATGCAAGGGTAAAACAATTTGATTATGACTTCACACAACTCGCAATAAAAGGGAAAAGTGCACAAGGCAATTTGCTAACACGCTATCCTGTGCGGCGTGTAGAATTGCGCGAAAAAGGAGTTTCTACATTGGGCGGGGTAAAAATTTGGTGGGATGAAATGACGGGCAGGTTAAATGGTGAAGGAAGGGGCCAATTTCTTGGAGAGTTTGACGGTGAAGATCGCATTCTCGCCCTTTATAAAGACGGCAGTTATGAGCTCACCAATTATGAACTCATCAACAGGTATGAACCCGATGAATTGTATTTGATCCAAAAATACTGGCCTGAGCAGGCAATCAATTGTGTATATTTAGATGGAAAATCGAAGAACCATTTTGTAAAGCGGTTTAAAATTGAAACCACCACATTGGGTAAAAAATTCATCTACATTTCTGAAGAAAAAGGCTCTATGCTCTTGGTAGCCAGCACCAATTCTGATGGCGGCGCAAAGGTTTCCATAGAAAATAAAAAGAAAGAAAAATCAGAATTCGAAATCGGATTCCATGATTTTATGGAAATAAAAGGATGGAAAGCTGTGGGCAACAGGCTTAGTCAAGAGACTGTGAAAAAAGTGGTACTTATGGGTGAAAAAATTGGCATTCCTCCAGTAGTTTCTCAACCCACAGTAATGGAGCAATTTGAAGAGGAAAACAAAACTGGAAAAGACCAATTGAATTTGCTCTAAAAAATTTGTATCCTCCATTATAAAATTCACAAATCAAACTGGTTGTGTGCTACAGCTGGGATTTTACAAGATTAAAGCCCCCTTTATAACTTGTTGTTTTACATTATTTTAACAATAAAGGCAACCTGAATTACAATTCCATCGTCTTGCCTTTATGGGGAACAATTACATTACATCAGCACGATTTTTTATCAGGAAAAAATCAATTTTTACTTTTCTATTCGCCATGTTTTCTACTTGGCTCTACGGTCAAAAGCCCATTTTCAACACCATGGCGTCTTTTAATCCAACGTTTGGTGCTATGCAAATTGTCGACACTAAATATGACAACAATAGCAACAGCTATTTATGTGGAAATTTCACAGGAACTGTGGATGTAGACCCAACAAGTGGGGTGCGCAACTTGAGTTCCACGGGCATTGGAAGTGACATATATATATTAAAGTTGGATAAAGCTGGAAAACTTCTTTGGGCACATAGTTTTAGCAACAATTATGATAACGACTTGTTTGGAATTACATTAGATCAGCAAAACAACATTTATCTTTTGGGTGATTTTAATGGCACAATTGATTTAAATCCTGGTGCTGGAATATTTAATGTAACCATACCCATGAATTCAGAAAATTACTTAATTAAATTAAATTCTGATGGAAATTTTCAATGGGCAAAAAAACATGGATTTGGCCTCTTAAAAAGCACTCTAGCACTGAATGCTGATAAAAGTGGAAATATTTTCACAATTGGGGATTATACCAATATTTCCTATTTCCACTCAGATTCTACAAAACCAGTTTCCCTTGGTGGAGATTCATTTAGAGGAGCATTCATTACCAAATACGACAGAAATGGCGAATTTCTTTGGGTAAAAAACATCAGGGCATATGGCAATTATTTTACTTCAAATCAATACGGAGATTTAGTCCTGGCTGATTTTTGCATTGACTCACAAAGTAACTTAACCGTTGTGGGATACTTTACCCAAACTGTAGATTTCGATCCCGGCCCAGGTGTTTCTGAAAAAAATGCTGACATATCAGAAGACGCATGTGTTTTAAAACTGGATTCCAATGGCAATTTTATTTGGGTAAAAACCATTGAGTCGGATGTAAGGGCAATTTGTACAAAAATTCACAGCATAAATAGCAATTCATTCATTATTGCGGGCTATTATGCTGGAAATATTGACTTGGATCCAACATCAGGTAAACAAAATTTCACCGCAAATGATCTTATGGATTGTTTTGTGATAAAATTCGATGGAAATGGCAACAAAGATTGGGGAAAAATTTATAAAACAACCGGTAACGATTTTATATCCGATATCTGCCATCAAAATTCTGATAAAATTTACTTTCTCATGGGTTCAAGCTTGAAGGGCAATTTCACAAATGATGCCACATTGGTGGCTCACCCCAATGATCAAATATTGGCCGTTGTGAAAACGGATAATCAAGGAAATGATTTGTGGGAAATGCAATTTGGAGCTATTAAAACACGAGGTTTGTTGAATGGTATTTCTATAAAATCCAACAGTGCAGAGGATATATTTTTAAGCGGTGATTACATGGATTCAATTGACTTAGACCCTAGCGCAAATGTAGCCCTTCCCAAGCCAAACAATTTCCCAAACGTTGGAGTTTATTGGACCAAATGGAGCCATTCTAATCAAATTTCATTGGTATCTAAAAAATTAAAATTACACATTTACCCTAATCCCGCAAATGATAAAATACAATTTGATTTTAACGAAAGTACCTCAGGAATATTAACTGTGTACAATGCTGCAGGACAAGTGGTTTTATCTGAAGTAATTAAAAATCAAAATACAGTTTCAATTAATTTACCTATCGCAAATGGTTTGTATCATGCAAAATTTGTAAATTCAAATGGAACAATTCATGAATCTCCTTTTATAATAAATTAAAAGAACAAATACTTTTTTAAAAACAAAAATCCCATTTCGCATGGGATTTTTGTTTTTTATAACAATGCATTTGAAACCTTAAAACTTCATAGTTAAAGCAATTCTTTTTCGCTGCGAATCCACTTCCATAACGCGCACTTTAACATGCTGACCTAAGGTTACCACTTCCATGGGATGCTTAATGAATTTCTGACTCATGTTTGAAATATGCACCAATCCATCCTGTTTGATTCCTACATCTACAAATGCACCAAAATCCACAATGTTTGTTACAATTCCATTGAGTTCCATTCCAGGCTCTAAATCGGCCATGCTGCGCACACCTTCGCTAAACCCAACCGCTTTAAATGCCCCTCTAGGATCTAGCCCTGGCTTCTGCAATTCGCTTAAAATATCTTTTATTGTAGGCAAGCCCAAACCCTCGGCTTCGTTGGTGTATTTTTCAGGAATAATTTGGTTGATTTTATCCCGTTGTACCAACAACTGATCCATACTTAAATTTAAATCTTTGGCCATTTTCTCTACCACTTTGTACCTTTCAGGATGCACGGCACTATTGTCCAATGGATTTTTTGCCCCCCGAATTCTCAAAAATCCAGCACATTGTTCAAAGGCCTTATCTCCAAGGCGAGGTACTTTTTTTAATTCCTCACGTGAATGAAATTCTCCATTTTCATTTCTATATTTTACAATATTTCCTGCCAATCCCGGTCCCAAGCCACTCACATGTTCCAGCAGATATTTGCTTGCAGTATTGATATTAATTCCAACAGCATTTACAGCACTTTCAACAACAGAATTCAGCCTTTTTTTCAATAAACCTTGGTTTACATCATGCTGATACTGTCCTACACCGATGCTTTTGGGGTCGATTTTCACCAATTCCGCAAGTGGATCCATAAGGCGGCGCCCAATAGAAACTGCACCCCTTACTGTAATATCTTTATCTGGAAATTCTTCTCTTGCAATTTCTGAAGCGCTGTAAATAGAGGCCCCTGCCTCATTTACCATATATACAGGCAAATTCAGTGCGGTATTTTTTAACCAATCTTCCGATTCTCTTCCTGCAGTGCCGTTTCCAATGGCTATTACATCCAGCTTATATTTAGTTATGAATTTTTGCAGGAGTTCTTCAGACTTTATTTTATCATTTTGAGGCTCATGCGGGAAAATGGTAGCATGTTCAAGCAATTGTCCAGTTTCATTCAAAACCACCACTTTGCATCCTGTCCTAAAACCTGGGTCTAGAGCCAGAATACGCAGCCCACCCAAAGGAGCAGCCAGCAGCAATTGTTTTACATTTTCGGCAAATACTTTTATGGCTTCGTCATCCGCTTTTTCTTTGGCCTTTGCCAGTATTTCTGTTTCTAGAGAAGGTTGCAACAAACGGTCCCAACTGTCTTGCATCGCCAATAAAATCTGCACCTGGCTTTCGCCATATCCATGAAGCAGATGCCGCTTCATTTGGTAAATGGCTTGCTCTTCTTCAGGACTTGCACCCCATTTCAACCAACCTTCATCTACCCCTCTTTGTATGGCCAAAAACCGGTGAGATGGAATTGAAGACAGTTTTTCTTTGTGGTCAAAATAGTCCTTATACTTTTGGGCGTCTTCATTTTTGCTTTTGCCTCGAGTAACCTTGCATTCCATTAAAGCATCTTTTTCAAACAAGGCCCTAAGTTTTGACCGCAGCGGCGCATCTTCACTTACCCATTCGGCAATAATATCACGTGCAAATTGCAATGCCACCTCTTTACTTGCGGCAGAATCGGTGATTAAAGTATTCCAATTTTTCTGCCAACCATCGCCGTTCTGAGCAAAAATGGCCACTGCCAGTGGCTCATAACCGGCCTCCTTAGCGATGTCTGCTTTGGTTTTACGGCGGGTTTTATAAGGCAAATACAAATCTTCCAAGGTATCTGCATCCATAGCGGCAATGATTAATTGCTTCAACTCTGGAGTGAGTTTTCCTTGCTCTTCGATTTGAGAAAGCACATAATTTCTGCGCTTCTCCAAATCCACCAATCTGCTATGTTCCTCTTCAATATTCCGAATTTGGACTTCATCCAAATCACCTGTTTTTTCTTTTCTGTAGCGAGCAATAAAAGGAATGGTTGCATCCTCACTTAAAAGCTTTATTACATTGGCCACCTGCCATTCTCGAATATGGAGTGTATCTGAAATCCGCTTGTTAAACATCCACCGGCAAATTTATAGGATGCCAGTCGGTTAATGGGCATATTCAGAAATTTGAATTCTGGCAAAAAGAACTCAAGACATTTGAATACCAAATAAGAATTAGAAATTACATGGGTGCTTTTTGCACAGGTATTGCCATTTGCCCAGTAATACTCCTCATACTGAGGTAATAAATACCTGGGGGAACATCAGACATATCTGCTTCAAACTTGTATCTGCCAGTTGGCTTATGCTCATCAAGTACATTTTTTACAATCCTGCCTGAAGTGTCAATCAAATCAATTTTGGTTTGATAACCACTGCTATCGTAAACAATTTCAGCCCTGGAACCAAAAGGATTTGGATAGCATTTTAAGCCTGGATCAGCAGCAAATGGATCGCGAACATGCGCCACGCTGCATCCATTTTTAATTAATGGCAAGAAATTAAAATCCTTGAGCATTACTGTTTTTGCATCCTCATCACTCAAACAGAACCAATCTTTAATAATGGTGCTGTAAATGCTTCTAAAATCATACTGCATGGTAAGGTTGTCTTCTACTCCTACATTTGATGCAATTACCGGATTGGTGCCCAGAATCTTGCCACCATCTACTGGTGTACCAAATACAAACATTGGAGCTGAAGCACCGTGATCTGTTCCCACACTGTCATTGCTCTTGATTCTTCTACCAAACTCGCTAATGGTCATGCCCAATACGCGTGAATCCACACCTTGGAATTCGATATCCGCTTGGAATGCAGCAATTGCATCACCTACTTCTTTTAGCAAATTGGCGTGGTTCCCTTTGGTGGTATCCGATTTGTCTACTTGATTGCTATGGGTATCAAAACCAGAAATACCAACCATGTAAACCCGTGTTTGCAGTCCACCTGCAATGAGTTGAGAAACCACTTTCAACTGTTTGCCCAATTCAGAATTGGGATACGGTTTTTGGGTGGTAATCTTGGTCGCTGCTGCTTTAATTACCTTATTGTAAGCCGCAGTTTGTGAAGATATAGTCCTTACATAAGTCAGTTGAGTTCCTGCATTGCTTGTAGGTGCAGTATCGGGTATACTGTCTGTTGGACTGAAAACATCCTTGGGATATGATATGGCCATGCCCATATTGGTGACAGGCCCCATAAACATAAGGCTCAGCAAACTGCCCACCTGAATACCCAAAGGATCTGGATTAGAAACATTGGGATAATTCGTAGGAAATCCGGGGTATTCAAGGTTCAAATACCTTCCAGCAAATCCGGTTGGTAAATATTCAGTTGAGTCTGATGCACTAAACCAAATATCTTGACTCCTGAAATGCGAAAAGTTTTGCTGCGGGTAACCCACATTTTGAATTATTTTTAATTTGCCATTGTTATACAATTGCTGCAAGCCAGTAAGGGAGGGATGCAAACCAGTATTTAAGGTTCCGTTTAAAGACAGAATCTTATTTTGTGGAATCATTACATTGCCTCGGGCTTTAGACAAATTGCTGTATTGATCAATAGGAATAACTGTATTTAAACCATCATTACCACCTGCTAGGTCAATCAATACCAAAACATGGTCGGTATTGGTGGCTAAAGCCGCCAATCTGCTTAATATTCCTTTGGGTTGACCTTTGGCATCTAAGCCTGCTGGAGTCAAGGTTAAGGGCACTAGCGCTGCTCCTGCTGTTTTTAAAAATGTACTGCGTTTCATTTTATTTCAAATTAGAGAAGCTGATAGTGTGAAGATTGGGTTAGGTAATACATCAATGCCTGCAAACGGGTTTCTACGGTTTGTTTTTTCGTAGCATTGGTTGGGTCATTTTTATAATCATTCCATGCATTGGTCCAATAGTAATCTTGGGTTTGGCCGCTTAACAAAATGCCCACCTTCATGGTTTGAATGGTAGCTGGCAATACTGGAATTGGATATATATTTTCCAACAGTTCTGTTAAAAATGCTGTTGGGTCTGTGATAGAGGAATACTGTTCTGCCATTTTTATAGCTGAATACATCGCAGAATATCCACCGTATACGGCATAAGCTGCGTAAGCTACCCTCTTCGGCAAGGTGTCGCTATTTACCCAAATTTGGTAAAATTGTGGAGACTGGTAATAGGCCGGATATCCTGCAACATTTGGCGGATCACCTAAAAACATTCCTTGAATGGCTGCAGTATAATACATTTCCAACCACCACTGATAGTGTGCATCTATTGGGCTGCTTGGAGGCGGTGTTACATCGTTTTCACGCATAAACCCAATAACGTTATCTACTGGGCTTTTAAGCATAGCACCAACCACTATTGCTGTATCATAAAAATGTTCACTTTTAAACAGCTTTTCCAAAACAGGTTTCAAATTGTAACCATTGTTTTTGTAAATCGCTGCCAATGGCTCAATGATATCTGTTTCCACAGCACTACTTATTTCGTGGTACACAAAAAACCGATACAACCTACGAACAATATATTTGGCGCATTCATCCGTTGCCAAAATCATATCAATCAATTCGGTGAGTTCATCAGCACCTGCAGTTCCGCTTTTCCCTGTAATTTTTTTATTGCCATAAAAAGCGGAAAATTGTTTGTCGCCCGTATCATGAAGGGTATCATAAAATTGATAGGTTTGGTTTGGCCAGTTTAAGCTATGTCCAGTAAGCACTCTTGCTGCTTCGCGCACATCACTTTCTGTATATTGGCTGCCAGCACCTTTACCCACGCCGAAAAGTTCCTGTAATTCCCTAGCATAGTTTTCGTCGGGTGAATACTTGGTATTCAAGTAACCATTGAGGTAATGGCACATTTGTGGATTCTTGGTCACCTCAATCATTAATGTTTTAAGAGGGGTGTAAGAATAGGTTCTAAAAAGCTCAATCAACCGGTAAGCTGCAGTTGCGCCCCCGCCTGCTCTAATTTCTGTACAAAAATGAGTATGCCAGAACACAACCAATTTTTCTGCAATACTGCGGTCCTGATTATATAAATTTTTGAACCACCAGCTCCTCAAACTGTTGCCTCTATATGAATTTGTTACACCCCCTTGGTCGCCATAAGTGCCATTTATCCATGTTTGGCCTTTGGCTACGCCATCTGCATCTTTAACTGGAGTGCCGTTAAAATCGGCATCTTCGTAGTTGTTTAGGGGTGGAGAGGGTGGATTGGTTGGCAAGGTGAGAAGTGCATCTACAGACTGCGCCATGGTTTTACCCATGAAGAATGTAACATCTGCAGGTTTGGCGCCGAACATGGTTCGGCGCAACAAATGAGCCACTTCTTTTCTGCCCCATACTCCGGAATAGGGATTTAAACTTGGCATATTACAAGTTTAACAAAAAAAAAGATACAATCCCCCAAAAAATTGGATAAATCGACCAAAATCTGCGCTGATTTCGCTTCCTTTATGCAACTGAACCCGCAATGTTTTCTGCAAGTACAGCCTGTTTCATCCAACGGATTTCTGAAAAAGAATACGCATCGCCCAACTTGGCCTTTATGGCACCCAAGGAATCTTCTTTGGTGCTGTTCATTGCCAACTTTATTGCATCCTGGCGTTCTCTTGGCATCAAATCATCCAAATGAAGATCGCCGGTAATCAACCATTTCCCCAAATGACTTTCTATAGTGCCAGTTGTCATGTCTCTCATTGCTGCTATTTCTTCAATGGATTTGCCTTGTTTAAACAATTCAAGGGTTTCTCTATAGGTATCACCCTTTTGCAGTTTTTTGCCCGCCTTCGCTTTTACATCTGAGGTAATCCAATCACCGGTCCAAATTGGCAGTTCACCTAAGCGGGCTTTATACATTTGGTTCATTTTATTCCAAAACACATTCACTACTTCGCTGGTAACGGATGCATACTTTTTCATTTTGGACTTCATTTTTTTATCGGCCAAATCTGCTTCCCAAATTTTTAAAATACTGTCATAAAATGTACTTGTAAAATATCCAATTGCTTTTACGCACCTCACTTCTAATTGCGCCATTCTTTCATCCTCGGAATTTGAGGAATTAAATATTTCCAACAATTGGTGCTGAAATTTATTGGCCACTTGCTGCAATACATCCAGATTTTTATTGGCAGTTGAAACCATTTTAAAACTTGCCGAACGTTCAATCGACTTTAGTTTGCTAATCTCTTTATCCCATTGGGCTACATACGACTTCAATTTATCGAATTGAAACACAGCTGTTAATTGCTGAAATGCATACAATTTTTTTGAAGCTTCCAATTTATTCTCCAATACATTTTCGCGCATAATGCGTTGCGAAAAATCCACAATTCTTGGATCAGAAATAATACTTCTGTTTGTAATTAATGATTTTAACACCAGGTTTTCCATGCCTGTGCATCGGCTTAATGCCACATAAACCTGTCCTGCCGCAAAACTCTCACCCGCATCTATTACTGCCTTTTCAAAAGTAAGACCCTGACTTTTATGAATGGTTATTGCCCATGCCAAGCGCAAAGGATATTGGGTAAAACTACCTACCCTATTCTGTTCCAATTTATTCTCTTCGGCGTTCATGGAATAACGAATATTTTCCCAAACCTCTTTGGAAACCGTTATCAGCTCATCGGTATCTGGGAAACGCACCACCAGTTTTTCATCTTCCACAGCATAGGGATCGATACTTTCTACAATTCCAATTTTGCCATTAAAATACCTGCGTTCTCCACTGGTATCGTTCTTCACAAACATTACTTGAGCCCCTATTTTTAATCGCAATAAATTCTCTGTGGGGTACATATTTTCAAAAAAATCACCACTTACTTCTGCATCAAAAATCACTTCTTCTCCGGGCAAATTCCTCAATTCATTTTCGTTAATTTCCTCTGCTTTTTTATTGTGGGTAGTTAGGGTAATAAACCCAGGTTCTTCAGGCCTAAACTCAGGTTTGTAGTGTTCTTTTAAGGTTTCATAATCCTCTTGTTGAAAATCTTGATGCCGAATATTATTTAAAATATTGATAAAAGTTCTGTCGGTTTGTCGGTATATTTTCTTAAGTTCCACATAAACAGGATCCAAGGATTTAAATGCCAAAGAATCAAAGAAAAATGGACTGGCATAATATTGCGACAACAAGGGCCATTCATCATCCTTTACCACTGGTGGCAACTGATACATATCACCAATAAAAATGGGCTGCACCCCTCCAAAGGGCAAGCTGCTTCTGCGCACATACTGCAATGCAAAATCTACGGCATCGAGCAAATCGGCCCGCACCATGCTCACTTCATCTATCACCAAAGTTTCCAGTTCCTGAAATACCTTTAATTTATCTCGGTGGTAGTGGAAATGCTTGCTCAACATGGGCCGGTTATTGCCCAAATTGGGATCGATATAATCATTCGAAGGAATGCATGTCCTGGTTGGCAAACCAAACATACTGTGGATGGTAACACCTCCAGCATTTATGGCGGCAACTCCAGTGGGTGCAACTACAACACACCTTTTAGCTGTGCTGCCAATTACCTGTCTCAAAAATGTGGTTTTGCCCGTTCCAGCATTGCCCGTTAAAAAAATGGGGGTGTTTGTAAGATTTACAAAGTCAGAAGCAATTTCAAATTCAAAATTTTGCATAATATTATAAATGTGTTAACGTAGTTTACTAAAAATTTTAAGCAAATGTAGTGAGAAGGATTTGAAAATTGCAAACCAAATATTGAACATATTCCAACTTTTTTATGCATCAACTGATATTTGTTTTTTTAAAACAAATTGCTATAATTGAGTCATGATACGTACCATACTTATTCTTATCATCACGCTGATTGTTGTTCCTATAGCGGCATTCTACCTCGATTCACCGCCCAATGACCAACAGTGGTTACTGATTAAAAACTCTGGAATTGCGATGTTATGTGTAGCTGCATATTGCTTTATTGTAAGCAGTTTAACTGGCAATTGCAGTCAGGTAGATAAATTATGGAGTATTGTGCCTATCGGCTATACTTGGTATTATGCCTGGGCCACAGGAAATGACATTCTTATATTTATGGCTGTTTTAGCCACTTTATGGGGCATCAGACTTACATATAACTTTGCGAGAAGGGGTGCTTACTCTTGGAGATTTTGGGCTGGAGAAGAAGATTACCGTTGGGAAATATTAAGAAAAAATCCAATTTTTCAACCCAGTTGGAAATGGATGCTCTTCAATTTGTTTTTTATTTCTTTGTACCAAAACACCCTTATTTGGCTTTTTACTTTGCCAGCAGTATATGCCGCACAGAGTGACAATTCAACCCTGAATTTATTCGCGATTTTATTTGGGGTTTTATTTGTGTTATTTTTAATATTAGAAACCATTTCAGACCAACAACAGTGGAACTTTCAGAAAGAAAAACACCGAAGGTTAAACAATAAATTACCACTAGAAAATTACGCACATGGATTTACTAATATTGGTCTATGGAAGTATGTGCGGCATCCCAATTATGCCTCAGAACAAGCCATTTGGATTTGCTTTTATTTCATTGGTGCTGCCATAACCCATCAATGGTTAAACTGGTCTGCTGTAGGATGTTTGCTGCTGTTATTGCTTTTTC
>JADYZD010000152.1 GCA_020853295.1 Bacteroidia bacterium
AACAACATCAACGTGCCTTTTTCCTCTCTTACCATTTTGGAAGTGGTGTTGATTTTAAGTACATACACATACATTCCTTCGGGGACTCTATTGTTCTTATATATCCCATCCCATCCCTGATTCTCACCTATAAAAATGAGCAATCCATGTCGGTTGTATATATAAAGCGTATAGCTGTCTACCCCACTAAATTCAGGCTTAAACACTGGGTTCAAATTATCCAAACCCGGTGTAAAGGCTGTGGGCAGCCATAGTTGATAGTCATCATAAATTCTTATAGTTCCAGTATTTGTATCACTGCAACCAAATTGGTTGATTGCTATTAAGCTTACGATATGAACACCAGATTCAGGAATGGTTACTTTGGGATTTGCAACTGTGCTGTTTCCGAATTTGCCAAAATTCCAATTAAACCGGGTGGCACCTGTGCTGGAATTTACAAATTGAATTTCTGGCGATTGTGGTGTGGGTTTATTTGGTGTGTACGTGTATTTGCTCTGTGGTTTGGGATGCACCAAAATAGGGTGTGAAAAAGCGGTATCCATACAGCCCAATTGATTTCTAACTTCCAACATAGGAATAAAGTTGCCAGCCAATAAACGGGAGGTAGCAAAGGTGTCTACAACCCAATTGGTGCTGTTGCCTGCCGCCCAAGTATATTGGTATTCATTATTTGTACCATTCAATTTTAACACATGCAGGCGCACATTCAAAGGCTCACAACCTGAATCTACATTGCTTAACAATTCCACCTGAGGATATGGCGAAACCCTTTGAACCGCTATTGAACTGTCAATAAAACAAGCATCTTTTACTACCAATTTATAGGCAACTTCTTCAGCAGGTTTGGGCACTGCAATCGAGGCCGTTTGTCCTACATACTGTGTGTTCAAAAACCAAGAATAATGGTAAGGCGCTAATCCCCCGGATGGGCTTGCTGTTAGCACAGTAGAGGCGTGCAAACAACTGTCTGTAGCCTGAATTTTAGCTTGTAAGGGCGTTAAAAAATTGAATACAATAAATTGGGTATCGGGCACACTGCATCCATCATTGGCAATGATAAAATACCGTTGAATACCTGTTACATTCTTATTTTTGTTTGCTACTATGATTGTATCCAATTGTGAAAGCAAATTGCCATTTGGATCATACCACCTAAAAGTCTTTTTCCCATCACCACCAGTAGCATTGGCACTTAGTTTTTGGGAACTGCCAAAACACAAAAGCGAATCATAATTAACTTTGGTAGTTATTCTTGCTTTTACCTGAATTTTGGCGGAAATGGTATCGTTTTTTTCCGTACAATTATCGAACAATACCAACTGAATTTTTTTTATACCTCCGGCATCTCCAAAATGTTTTTCAGTGGCCAAATGAAATGCAGCACCATTACCTATATTTTTTCCATCCAATATCCAATCAAATTGGTACTGGGTACTTTGTCCACCAGTGCCGGAGGCCGTGTAAGCAAGCTGTTGCCCATAACACAGAACGGTATCTTTTAAATTTCCACTCACTTTCAATTTGGGTTTTACATCAATAACAAATTTTAGGGAATCCGCTTTTTCCATACAGCCATCCATAAGCGTAAGGAGCAGATTTTTTTTCGAATTTGTTTTCATATTTAATGTATCACCTTTTTTCAATAAAGAATTTAAATCTGCATCAAACCATTGAAATTGATAGTGGGGTTTAATACCTCCAGAGCCTATACCCGTAAGCACTAAAGGCTGTCCCATGCAAGCCAAAATTGCTGTGTTTTTATTGGTGATTTTTAAATCCGTAGGAATGGAAACATTAATTACTACAGTATCTAAGGCATTTTTACACCCATTGTCCAGCATGATTTTTACTTTTACACTGTACCCAAAATCAAATTTAAAATTTAATTTATCGGTAGATTTTGATTGACCTGTTTTTATGATATTGTCAAATCCAAATTCGGTGAGCCACCATTGCCACTTGAATTTGGTACTATCAGGTCCAATAAATTTAGCGGTTAATGGCAATGTATTATCAACGCAAATAATGGTGTCTCTAGAATTTAATTCAATTGTATTTAATGGTAGAAATACCCATTTGAAGGCGGTATCTTTTACACTGCAACCCGAACTATCGGAAACTATGGCCATATACCGGGTATTGTTTTTGGGTACTACAAAAGTTTTCCGTGTATTGCTAAATTTGGCCCCACCATATTCCCACCATTCAACATGGGTTCCGCCTTTGGCAAAGAGTTGTATGGAATCACTGGGACACATTAAGGAATCCCTTCCTGCATCGGCTGGGTCTTTAGAGTAAATGGTTAATCGCAATGTATCTGAAACAAAATCATTGGTACAGTAGGGACGAGTAGCTCTTATTCTAATTTTGTAATTATAGGATGAAACCACATTTTTCAACGGCAATACAGCCCTTATGGTACTGTCATTATTACCCCGTAAAACACCCAGACGGCGGGTATTTGCATCAAATTCTCCTTTTTCATTGCTTAGCTCTGCAATAAAATAATTGAGGTCCTCAAAAATACCTTCTTTGGTAAATGGTATTAAAAATGTGTCGCCAGCGCAATAGGGTCCTTTGGAAACTGGTCCTCTGTGTATGATATTGTCAACTATTTTAAGCACAAAAACGTCATATTCTCCTTTGGGTTTCGCTGAATGAGGAGGAAAATCAACTTTATATTTATAGGGGGCAGACAAGTAAACAGCATTGGTGGTGGACGAAATGAAATTTTGGCTCCAACCATTGCCACCAAAAAAGCCCCATCCACCCCAATCATAATAAGCTTGTGAATCAATTTCAAAATCACGTCCCCAAATAACGCTACCATTTAAATCGATTTTTAAAAGAAATGATCCATAAGGAAATAGTTGAGAGGTGTCCACCAGTACCTGCAAGCTATCTGCCTGCAGGCTGTACGATGTGCTCCCGAGTGCATAAATACTCCCATGATTAATGGCAAACGAAAAAGTTAAGAAATTGTAGATATGACTGCTTCCAAACCATTTGCCAGCAGAAACGAAATCGGGTTTATAGAAAAAACCTTCTTTCAGGTCTTCTGATAAAGAAGCAATAAAACCCTCATAGCCGAGAAATCCTGAATCCAAACTTTTTGTAATTTTCTTGCCTCCCCAAAAAATATCATTGCCCATGTAACCCGCTATAATCAATGTCGAGTCAATATTGTCAATTTGATAAATTGAATGGGGGTAATGTGGATCATAGGTTCTGAAATTATAGCCTCCTCTTAACAACAATCGCTTCTGATAATTCCCTATGCTATCCGTTTTAATAACAAATCCGCTATATCTATTAAAGCTATCTCCGTTCTTTACATAGTCTTCCTCCCAGGTATAACCTACCAAATACAATGAACCGCTTGGCATTCTCAAAATATCTGCCAGCCAAAAACCACCTGCGCCAATCTTACGCTGAAAATACAATTGAGACCACAAAACTCTACCTGCAGAGGTGTCCAATTCACCAAAAATATGAACCCATTGATATATTAAATTGTAAGTGTCTTTTCCAATGATGGAATTCTTATACAAATTAGCAATAAATAACAATTTCCCATTGCTGAATTTAAATTTTGTAAAGCTCCTTCCCGCAGTGTCACCGCCAGTTTGACTGCTCCAAATATGATTGAAATTTTTGTCAAATTTGGAACACACCAAACTCCCCCTTTGCAAATCAAGCGTATCATTCCCAATGATGTTTAAGGACTCTAGAATATCACTGCCAATGTAATAATTACCAAGATCGTCTTTGCAAAATGCAGTAAACCTTGCAGTGCCTAAATATTTAGCCCTGAGTACATTTCCATTACTATCTAGGCGGACAAGACAGCTTGGATATCCATGACCAGACTTAAACTTGTATATAAACTTGAAAGTATCAATAAGCAATGTATCCTGAGGCAAGTTTAAACCTTGGCTCCACTTCAAAATAAAAGTTAATCCACCATCGGGCTCGGGCACTGATAACCAAGAAGTTTCAGAATACGCTTTAACGCCAAAGCTTTTTAACCACTTAAAATTTTGGGCATACAGCGAAACGCTGTTAAACAAAACCAATAAAGTAATAACTACAAATTTGAAATGATTTTGAAACATGGCTAAAAAAATGCTAATACGAATATACAATTTTTTAGCTTATCCTTTAGGAAACTTGAAATTCGAATTCCCTACCTGTAACACCCCAAATTACATCACCATTCCACCGCACACATTCAGTGTTTGGCCGGTAACATAAGTGCTGAGGTCGGA
>JADYZD010000153.1 GCA_020853295.1 Bacteroidia bacterium
GCAATATTTTAATCACACCAATCATTTAAGTCTCAGTTCTCTGTTGTTATTTTGCCGCAGCAATATGCAAGTCCCATTTTTTGATCTTAAACGTCAGTACGACGAGTTGAAAGAACCCATGCACGCTGCCTTAGATGCAGTTATGGAAAAAACCGCATTTAGCGGTGGCCCTTTTGTGGATGCGTTTGAAATAGAATTGGCAAAGTATGCCCAAACCAAATATGCAGTATGCCTCAATAGCGGCACCAGTGCCCTGCACTTGGCCATGCTTACTTTGGGTATCGGCCCTGGTGATGAGGTAATTATACCTGCAAACACCTTTATTGCTACTGCTTGGGGCCCAAGCTATGCTGGTGCTACACCTGTATTTGCCGATTGCGACCCCAATACTTGGAACTTAAGTGTTGAAGCTGCTGAAAAAGCCATTACCCCAAAAACCAAAGCCATCATTGGCGTGCATTTATATGGGCAGCCATGCAATATCAATGCCCTTAAAGCCTTATGCGATGCGCGAAATATTCACTTTGTGGAAGACAACGCGCAAGGTATTGGCTCCTCTTACCATGGCAAAAAAACCGGTTCCATTGGCATTATTAGCTGTACCAGTTTTTATCCTGGAAAAAACCTAGGTTGCTATGGTGAAGGCGGTGCACTCTTTACCAATGATGAAAAGATTGCCAACCACGCCAAATCTTTGAGAAGCCATGGTGCCAATGTGCGCTACTACCACGATGAGGTGGGTTATAACTACCGTATGGAAGGTTTTCAAGCAGCTGTGTTGCAAGTGAAATTGGGACATATCGACCGCTGGAACAAACGCCGTCAGGAAATAGTTAACCGCTACATGACCGAGGGTGCAAACAGCAAACTGACCTTTCAAGCCAAAGAAGATGGGGCAGAAAGTGTGTACCACTTGGCCATTGTAACCGTTGAAGATAAAGACCATTTTACTTCTTACCTGCAACAAAATGAAGTGGGCTTTGCTTTTCACTATCCCGTACCTTGTCATTTGCAAAAAGCCTATGCCAATTTGGGTTATAAAGTCGGCGATTTCCCCTTTGCAGAATACCAAGCTTCACACTGCGTTTCATTGCCATTGTTCCCAGAAATGACGGATGCAGAAGTAGATAGGGTTGTGCAAGTTTTGCGTCAGTATTCTTAACTTTTCGCAGTTTGAAGGAACTTTTAGACGTTCTTTACGTCTAATTTTATAGTTCCATTTATGTTGCGCTTGCCGTTTTTCACCCTTATAATCCTATTTGTGCTGCGCACTAGCGCTACGCATGTGGTGGGAGGTGAAATTAACTACAAGCATACCACTGCCGATAATTATCAGGTTCAGTTGGATTTGTTTATTGATTGTTTAAATGGAAATCCAGGCGCCATTGCAGATGATGAATATGCCTTGTTTTATGTATTTACGGCCAATGACAATCAACTCATTGCTGGTGCGCCATTTAAGGTGAAGCGTGCTGCACCCAATAGGTTGGTTAAGCTCAATTACAATTGCATTCTCAACGCACCCAATGCATGTGTGGATCATTATGTTTACTTAACCCAGTTGAATTTACCAGCAGGAAAGGGCGGTTATATCATCTCCTTTCAAAGGTGTTGCCGAAACAATTCCATCAGCAATTTGGCCAATCCAGGTGCTCAGGGGGCCAATTACTGGACCATGATACCCGATCCCAATTCTACACCGAATGAATTGCCCAACAGCAGTGCATTTTTCAATGAATTGCCGCCCAATTTTTTATGTACCAATGCCAAATTGGTATTCAACCACAGTGCTACAGACCCCGATGGCGATAGCCTGGTTTACAGCTTGTTTCATCCTTTTATGGGTGCCAATAACAGCCATCCCCGGCCCGATAATGGCATTAATGGTAAACCCGATTTCCCTCCATTTCCTTTAATCAATTGGCAGACGCCTTATGATGAATTCAACCCAATTGCCGGAAGTCCGCCCTTGGCCATTGACCCTGTAACTGGACGTCTCACTTTAACACCAAACCAAACAGGACAATTTGTGGTGGGAATTGTGGTGAAGGAATACCGCAACGGAAAGTTGATTTCTGAAACCAAAAGGGATTACCAGTTTAATGTTTCCGAATGCAACCTTACATTGTTGCCAGGTACGGCATCCGATCAAAGAATTTGCAATGATAAAAAAGTATTGTTTGCCAACAACAGCATAGGCGCTACACGCTATAGTTGGGATTTTGGTGTGGCAGGTGTATTGGATGATACTTCCAACCTGCGTTACCCTGATTATGAATATGCAACTCCCGGAATTTATAAGGTAAAATTAAAGGTTTTTAGAAGCAACTGCTCCGATTCTGTAATTTCAGAATTACGATTGGGAACCAAAGCCCGTGGGCAGGCGGATATCCAAAAAGAGCAATGTGCCCTAACTGTAAAAATGGAGGGCAGCAGCAACGCCATTTGTCAATGGTATTTTGATGGGAACCCGCTTTCTGGAAATCCAGTTTCAATTAAAACCACACCAAATGTCCATTTGGCAAAAGTGGTATATGTAGATACAGTAGCTGGCTGCAATGATTCTTTTGAACAGGCGGTTGACCTAGAAGTTATTGATGAGGAATTAAAATTGGCCAATGTTTTTACACCGGGTGATGATGGTTTTAACGATTGTTTTAAGGTTTATGGTTTGGATGCTTCATGCACAGAATGGGAGTTGAAAGTATTTAACCGCTGGGGTGAAAAAGTATGGGAAACTTCAGATGTGAAAGATTGCTGGAACGGTAAAGTGAACAATACTGGGGCAGCTGTGCCAGAAGGACATTATTTTTATGTACTGGTGATGCAGGACAAAGACCACATGATGGACAAGAAGGTCATCAATGGGTCGATTACAATAATTCGGTAAGATTTGATGAAAACTTTGTCATTTCTCATTTCTTAATGTGGGATTATAAAAACTTATCAATAAATTTGACTCAGGTTTGAATTCCCTCAAAACCATAATTGTTGCTTTATTGGCGGTATGTGCCGGTCAAATTTCAGCTACCCATATTGTGGGTGGAGAAATGACTTACCAATATCAGGGCAATAACAAATACAAAATCAACCTCTCCGTTTTTATTGATTGTATCAATGGCCAACCCGGTGCGATTGAGCAAGATGCGACTGCCGTGATAGGGGTGTATGATGGTGTAAATGGCAGAATTCTCAACGGGTATCCGGTAATAGTGGGCCGCAATGGGCCATTAAGGGTAACCAAGGTAAATTACAATTGTATTAGCACCACTCCCAATGCTTGCGTAGACCATTATTGGTATGAAACAACACTTACCTTGCCTCCAAGAACTGGGGGATATTACGTATCGTTTCAAAGGTGTTGTAGAAACAACAGCATTTCCAATTTGGTGAACCCTGGTGGAACCGGTGCCAATTATTGGACCCTAATCCCAGATCCCAGAACATTGCCCGATGGGAAGCCCAATAGCAGCGCAGTTTTCAAAGAGTTGCCCCCGAATTTTTTATGTACGAATACCATATTGAAATTTGACCATAGCGCCAAAGATGCGGATGGTGATAGCCTAGTGTATGATTTGTTTTTGCCTTTTAGGGGAGCTACACAAAATGCACCAAGGCCAGACAATAACGGAAGCGGCACATTAGCAAGCCCACCTTTTCCCAATATTACCTTCGGAAGTTCTTACGACGAACTAAATCCTATAGATGGCAATCCCCCTTTAACCATAGACCCCGAAACGGGTTTTTTAAGTTTGGTGCCCACGGTAGAAGGCCAATTTGTGGTGGGTATTAGGGTGAGAGAGTATAGAAAGGGAGTACTCATTGGTGAAACCAAAAGGGATTACCAGTTTAATGTTCGGTCTTGTGTGATTGACATGGTTGCGGCCTATTTTTCTCCCAAATACATTTGTGGCTATTCCTATAAATTTCAAAATAAAAGCCAAGGCGCCACAAGGTACCATTGGGATTTTGGCATAGCAGGCACGGATTCTGACACTTCAAATCAGTACCAGCCTACAGCCATTTTTCCAGCAGCAGGCAAATACAGGGTGGTGCTTACTACCTATAAAAACAACTGCATAGACAGTTTTGCTCAGGATGTGATTGTCGTAGAACCCTCCAAACCCAAATTGCCTAAAGATACCACCATTTGTCCTGCCAGTACTGCACAGTATTATTCAGATATTACCGCGGAATCTTACAGATGGAGCACAGGTGCCACAACCCGCGGTATTGTAGTAAGAAAAGAAGGGAAATATTGGTTGGAAATCACCATTAAAACCTGCAAATGGCGCGATACCGTAGAAGTTAAAGAAGACAAAGACAGTATTCAGGCATTTGGAGATACGGTGTATTGTACATACGATACATTTAGGCGCCGGTTGTTTGCCTCACCTGGCTTATTCAAATACAGTTGGAGCAACGGTTCCAAGCTCGACAGAACATTTGTGACCTCGCAGGGACAATACGTGGTTTCGGCAGTTACGGCCCTTGGTTGTGCATCATCAGATACCGCAACTGTTGAGCATTATCCGCCGGTGGAGGTCGTGATACCCGATACTACCATTTGTCCTTACAATTCGGTGCGTTTTGATGCCAAAAATCCAGGTGCGACTATAGAATGGAGCAATGGAGATGTGGGTAGGTACAGTACCATCACTACTCCAAATACTTACCAGGTTAAGGTAACCATAGGCAAGTGCCGCGATTTTGATACCTTTACTTTGAGCAATTACCCCTTTGAATTTGCCTTAGGCAACGATCTCAGATTTTGTAGCACTATAGATACTCCCTTAACAGTAGATGGCAGCAAGTTTAGCAATGTGGTTTGGAATAAGGAAGTTACGGGCCCAAAATTTAGGTTGCTAAACCCTGGAAAATTGGTAGTGAATGTAACCAATCA
>JADYZD010000154.1 GCA_020853295.1 Bacteroidia bacterium
AGCATTACAGGGATGGTGAACGCGAACCCTTGCCTTTTCAAGTAGAATTGGGGGTGAATTTCAAACCCAGACATATGCCATTTCGGTTTAATTTGGTTGCCCATAATTTGCAAAAATTCGACCTTACCTATAACCAGTATTTAAAGAGCAACAGCATTGATTTAAATGGGAAAACCAGTTATTCAAAAGAGGCGGGTTTTGGTGAAAAAGTAATCCGACACTTAAGTGTAGGAACGGAATTGGTATTGGGCCCTGGGTTTGGGGTTTTGTTTGGCTACAACCACCAGCGCCGCAAAGAGTTGGCCCCCGAAGCCATTAGTAAAGTTACAGGATTTAGTTGGGGCTTGTATTTAAAAGTAAGCAAGTTCAATATCACTTACAGCAGTGCCGCTTATTTTCCAGGTTACAATATGAATTTATTTACCTTTTCTGCCCGGTTATCGGATTTTAAAAAGAAAACTGCATCTTCGCAGCAAAGCAGTGCAAAAGGCTAAAATCAACATCGCCATAGACGGATACAGCAGCTGTGGAAAGGGTACCCTTGCCAGGTATTTGGCCACCCAACTGGGCTACCAATTTATCGACAGTGGTGCCATGTATAGGGCGGTTACCTATTATGCTTTACTCAAAAAATGCCATCCAGAAAATGAAGCAGAAGTGCTGTCTTTGTTGGATCAAATAGACCTGAGTTTTGAAAAAAACCAGGCCACAGATCGTTTTGATATTGTATTGAACGGGGAAAATATTGAGGGTAAAATTCGCAATTTGGAAGTGGCCAAATGGGTGAGTCCGGTGGCCCGAATTTCTGGGGTTCGCAGCTTTTTGGTAAAACAACAACAAAGCATAGCGGCACAAAAAGGCGTGGTAATGGACGGCAGGGATATTGGCACTGTAGTATTGGCAGATGCGGAGTTGAAAATATTTATGACTGCAAGGCCTGAAATACGCGCCCAGCGAAGGTTAAAAGAATTGGTGGATTCTGGAATGGAGGTGACTTTTGAAGCAGTATTGCAGAATTTAAACGAACGGGATTTAATTGATTCTACCCGGGCTGATAGTCCGCTGTTGCTTACAGAAGCTTACCATTTGTTAGACAATTCTGATTTGAGTGTTGCAGAACAAAATACACTGGCCATGACTTGGGTAAAAGAGGCTTTGCAAAAGCTACCTGGCTGATGCTGAAATTTTCATTAAAAAACCAGAGCATTTTTTAAAATATTTTGCGCTGAATAAACTAAAAATTTCGGCGATTTGCATTGTGGAACTTTAAAATTCAATGTAAAAAAACCGTTGATTTTCTGTGAACATATTCTTTACAACTTTGCATTTTAATGCCGATTTTTGCGGCTAGTTTATGACACGTAAGAAAATAGTAGCCGGCAATTGGAAAATGCATAAAACACTGGAAGAGAGCCAGGCATTAATCACAGAAATTCGCGGTATCGTTCGCGATGAAATTAGGAGCAATACCTCAGTTATTATTTGTCCGCCCTTTATTGCACTGCCTGCTGCAACCCGTTTGTTAGAAGGTACCGATATTGGTTTGGGTGCTCAAAACTGTCATTTCGAAGATCAAGGTGCTTTTACAGGTGAAATATCCGCAGGTATGGTAAAATCTACCGGAGCACAGTACGTGATTGTAGGCCACAGTGAACGCCGACAGTATTTTGGCGATACCAATGAAATTACTGCAGCTAAAGCCAAATCCGCGGTGCGTATGGGCTTGCATGTGATTTTTTGCGTAGGTGAAACCCTGGCACAAAGGGAAGATAAAAGCTACTTTAGGGTGGTAGAAGCCCAGTTGCAAGAAGGCCTTTTTGGGCTGGATAGAAAAGAGTTTAGCCATGTGATTGTAGCGTATGAACCTGTTTGGGCCATTGGCACCGGATTGACCGCTTCGCCAGAGCAAGCGCAAGAAATGCATGCCTACATCCGCAAAGTAATTGCCACCCATTATACAGATGAAATTGCTGCCGATACCTCCATCCTTTATGGTGGAAGTGTAAAGCCAGACAATGCCCAAACTTTGTTTGGACAAGACGATATCGACGGAGGACTCATCGGCGGCGCTGCCCTTAAAGCCCGCGATTTTGTCGATATTGTAAAAGCCATGCACTAGAAGATATCCATTTCTTTTTAGATTTGGCTTCTTATCCTTCTTTTGGTACGGTTTTTATGCTACAATAAATACACATCCCATACGTTTTCTATACACCCATGCATTTTCTTAAAAAATACCTCTTTGCTGTTCTGATGGTTTTCAGCAGTTCCGCAATGGCACAAATCACCAGTTTTAGCACTGATCCCGCAGTATTTATCAATGAGTTTGAAGCTTTTATCAATACTACTGGCGATAAAAAATTGGCTGCTGACATGAAGGTGTTTAAAGAAAATTGGAACTTGGGTAAGTTTTCTCCCGCCCAGCAAAAGTCGATTCTGAAAATAAGCAACGATATGCTTATTGAGAAAATGACGGTGCAGCCTTATTTCAGCTTGATGCTTACTTCTCTTACCACTATGATTGAGAAGGACATGCCTGAATCCATTTTGTTGCAGTGGCAAAAAGTAACCGAATCCTTGATTGGAAATAACAATCAGGAATACTTGGAGTTCTTAAAAATCACTTCCAGGTTGTTTGCAGAAAACATTGTGTTTGAAGATGAAAAGAAAAAATGGGTGGCCGACAACAACAATTATGAAATTGCCTACGAACGCGGCAAGATTGTAATTAAATTTAAAGCACTCACCTTAAGTTGCAACGGACCCTTGGATAAAATGGTAGTGACCGAAACCAGTGGGTTCTACGTGCCATCAGAAAAAAACTGGTATGGCTATAGCGGGGTGGCCAATTTTGATAGGGTAATGCCGGGCGAAGGTGTTTCGGTAAAATTCAACAAATACAAACTCAATTTAGAGAATTCTGAGTATGATATAGACAGTGCACAACTGGTATTTAAAAAGTATTTCTCTACTCCAGTAAAAGGAAAATTCTCAGACAAACTCACATTTGCTACCGATTCGGCCTCTATAAAAAGAAGCACCTATCCGCGTTTTACCTCTTATGAAAACACCCTGCAGATTAAAGGAATTGTAGGTCCCAATGCCACCTTTAAGGGTGGTTTTACCATTACTGGAGATGAAATCAATACCCAAACAGCAAATGGGGAAGAAACCGAAATTAATATTTTATACCAGGGCAAGGTAAAATGCACCTTGCGTGCCGCTTCTTTTAAAATAAGCAAAGGTGTGGCGGTAAGTCCTGCGGCATATTTTGTGTTGCGCCTGGATAGTGGAAACATATACCACCCCAATTGTCAAGTGAATTTTTTGTTTAACGAAAACAAGTTGGTGGTGAACCGGGGTGAAAAAGGTTTGCAGCGCGTGCCGTTTACCGATGAGTACCACAAAGTGGACTTGGATGTGCAGCAGGTGCGCTGGAAAATAGATGAGGCCTTTGTGGATTTTGACAACGTAAACAACGATCAAGAAGCCAAGATTGCTTCTGCCGATTTTTTCCGTGAAATTATATATGCCCGCATACAAGGGGCACTGGGCTATAACCCACTTGAGGCTGTAAAGGCGTTTTATGCCAAACAGCTCATGAAAACCAAAACCCTTAAGTTTTCTGTGGCCGACTATGCTGCATTTATGAAAACCCAGCCCGAACATTTAACGGGTTCTTTCATCGATTTGCACGATGCAGGCTTTGTAACCTATTATCCTGAAGAAGACTCGGTGTTGATTAAGCCCAAGTTGTTTAACTACGTTATTTCGCACGAAGGGCATAGGGATTACGACGTTATCAGGCTTTCATCATTGGTGGGTGCAAGGCCCAATGCCACACTCAATTTATTGAGCAATGAGTTGAATGTAGAAGGGGTGTTGAAGTTTTACTTCTCCGACAGCCAAAATGTGGTGGTGGTGCCTACCGATCAAAAACTCACTTTAAAGAAAAACCGCAGAATTGGATTTGGAGGCATGATTCGCGCTGGTAGGTTTGATTTTTTTGGCTCAAAATTCGAATTTGACTACGCCAATTTTCAAATAGCCTATTCCAATATCGATTCCATGCGTTTGTATTTCCCAGATTCTACAGGCAGGGGAATTGTGCCCATTAAATCGGTGCTGAGAAACATTTACGGTACCTTATATATTGATAAGCCCAACAACAAATCAGGGGTGGTGAATTACCCAGAATACCCCATCTTTAAATCCAGTAAGGGTTCTGAGGTGTTGTATGACAAGCCCCATATACACAATGGTGCTTATAAAGCCGATAAATTTAAGTTTGTGGTGGATCCGTTTACCATTGATTCCCTCGATAACTTCACCCTTGAAGGATTGCAGTTTGACGGTACATTTTTAAGCGATGGCATTTTCCCTGAATTCAGGTACCATGTATCCATTCAAAAAGATTACTCACTGGGCTTTGTAACCCCTACACCTGGCGGTGGATACCCCATGTATGGCGGCAAAGGACAGGGTGAAATGGTGATGTCGTTAAGTGAAGAAGGCTTTTACGGATTGGCCGGTAAAATTGGCTACAATGGCAGTACCACCAAGTTTTCTAAGGTGCTTTTATTGCCCGATAAAACCGTGGGTACGGCCGACAGTTACGAAATTCCACAAGGTTCTAAATACCCACAAGTATATGCAGCCAATGCCGGTATAGAGTGGAATCCTTACAGCGATGAGTTCCATGTAAACCAAGGCGATGCGCCCATTAAAGTGTTTAAAATGGGCTATGATTTTTACGGAAATCTCACCCAAACGCCTTCCAAACTTTCTGGCGACGGTACCTTGTCTTGGGAACAGGCCAGGTTCAAAAGCAAAGACATGACATTGGGTCCCAACAAGGCCAGTGCTAAGGTGGCTGCGCTGCGCATTTACGCTGCAGATTCTACCAAAATTGCATTTGAAACCAATGACATTAGGGGCGATATGGATTTTGATACCCGCTTGGGCACCTTTACCACCAACCAAAAAGATGCCATGACCAATTTTCCCTTTAACAGTTATACCACCAATTTGAATGACTATAAGTGGAACATGGATCAAAAAACCATTGAAGCAAAAATTGGGGCCAATTTGGCGGGTGTAACTCCCTATTTCTTAAGCACCAACTTTGCGCAAGACAGTTTGAAATTTGAGGCCAAACACGCCATTTACAGCTTAAATGACTATACCTTAAAAATTGACCAAATTCCATACATCGATATTGCCGACAGCCGCTTGTTCTTAAAAGATGGCCGCGTTACCATTCGCGAAAATGCCGATATGGATGTGGTGGATTCTGCGAAAATTGTGGCCAATAGAATTGACCAGTTTCACAATATTTATGGCATTAAAGCCAAAATTTATGGCAGGTATAAAATGCGCGGAGAAGGCAAATACCAGTATGTAAATTCACTGGGAGTGCGCCAAGAGTTTAAGCTGGACAGCTTGATTGTGAATGCCGATAAAAAGGTAGAAGGAGTGGGCCGTATTGATGAAACCCAAGGCTTTACATTGGATACCAAAATTGGGTACAAAGGCTACGCCCAGGTGCTGAGTACGGAAAGGAACATTATGTTCACCGGTTATGTAAAACCCCTGCATACGTTCGATAATATATTGCCATCAGCTTGGATACGTTACAACGACCGTTTGGATCCCAAAAACGTAATTATCAATATGGTGGACCCAAGGGACAAGGACAACAAGCGCCAATACGTAGGTTTGTTTATTGCCAACGACTCCAGCCATGTGTATCCATTGTTCTATTCTTGGAAACGCCGTTATAGCGACCCTGATGTGACCAGCGACACGGGTATTTTGTATTACGACCACAAGTCGGAAAGTTTCTTTGCCGGCAGCAAGGAAAAATTAATTGATGGTGCATTAAAGGGCAGTTACATGCAGCTGAA
>JADYZD010000155.1 GCA_020853295.1 Bacteroidia bacterium
GTGTTTTACACTGGAATTTTGGGCCGAATCTACCGCATTGGAAGGTGACCATTGGTATTGCAGGCCTGTTTTGGGGTTTCCCGAGCCAAGCACTACGGTAGAACCAGCACAGGCCTGAACCGTATCAGAAACAGAAACATGGATATTGGGTTGCGGAGAAATGGCAAACCTTTCCACTGCCCCTATAATTGCCGGTTTGGTGCTGCGCCATCTGTATTTGTATCCAGTCCCTGCTGGCAGGTTGGGTATAGCGGCTTTTATGGAATCGGGCACCAAAGTGTCGGACACCGTTGCCATTTTTATGGGATTGGCAAATGAACTTACAGCATTGCTCAATTCCATGATAAATTGGTTGCCTTGATCAAAAGTGCCATGGTTTTTCATTAGAAAATTGCGGTATGCAGTAAAAGAATCTTTTTTGCAACCTTCAATTTCGTAACCCGGACCAAAAATGTGCAATTGTGGGGTAAAAACGGTTCCACAGATAATGCAGGTATACACCCATTGGTCTCTTTCTACATTTACATACAAATCAGCGGGCTTGGGTTCGGTGTACAGTTTTTTTGGACTGCCTGCATAGTATTTGTTTAATTGGTAAATGGCTTTGGCACCTTGGCTGCTTAAATACAAGTTGCCTTGACCGTCTTCTGCCAATCCTACAAGGTTGTCTATTCCCAATGATTTTACCAGGGAAGTATTGCCATTGCTCAAGTTCATGGCCATAAGGTTGCCACCCAAGGTGTCTTCAACATACAATATTCTGTTTTTGCTTTTTTGCAATACCATGGCACTGGGCCTTCTGTGTGGTTTTGACCAAACAACAGTGCTCGGCAGGTAAAACGGCGCTGCACCAAAGGTGGTTTTGTAAATGACCCCGCGCAGCACATCTGTAATATACATCGCCTGGGCAGCTGTATCAAATACCACATCTTGCAACTTTACTGCACCCGAAGTGCTGAAGGAGGCGTAGTATGTGCCCGCATCATCATACCCCTTAATTTCATTGCTGTCTAAAACTATAAAGCCAGCTCCAATGGGCAAATCGGCGTACAATATATTGTTGGGTGCTGTGAGCCCAGTAATAAAAGTGGCTTTGTTGTTGTTGGCATCCAGTGATACCACATTTTTGCCGTATTCATTGGTGATATAATAGGTTTTGTTGCCAGGATTATAGGTAATGGCATTGGGTCCAGCAAACTGTGCCATAGCAGCATGGTTGAACCAAATAAAAAGAAGTACAAATGCGAAACGTAGTTTTATATTCATTTACTATTGACAAATATCAGCAAAAATTTGTTGTCTGTTGGTTTGATAACGGAAATTGTTGTTGAATGAACATAAAAAAAATAGAACGTTTGGTGTATGAAATCGAGTATGAACAAACGAATAGCGCGCTTTAACAATATAAAGGGAGGGGTGGTAGAAATGTAAATATTAGAATAAATGTTCAATTTTTAAAAAGTGTTTATATATTTGCCCTCGGAAATGCGGACCGATGGTTCGGATTTTCTCTTTCTTCCGCTACCATTGCTTTGCAGTGGTGGCGGTTTTTATTTTATACAATTCCTTATAATAAGGGTATGTTTATGCCGCTTTCCATAGTAATTTTGCGAGTTCCAATATTTTGACAAAAGCACCTACTATATATATCAAAAACGCCCGGCAGCACAACCTTAAAAACATCGATTTGGAATTGCAGCACGGCTCATTTACGGTGGTTACCGGCGTTTCGGGCAGCGGTAAAAGCAGCTTGGTATTCGATACTTTGTTTGCCGAAGGCCAAAGGCGCTATGTAGAAAGCCTGAGCAGTTATGCCCGCCAATTTATGGGGCGCATGAAAAAACCTGAAGTAGATTACATCCTGGGCTTGTGTCCTGCTGTAGCCATTGAACAAAAAGTAAATACCAGGAATCCACGCAGTACGGTGGCCACATCAACGGAAATTTACGATTATTTAAAATTGCTCTACTCGCGTATCGGGCGCACTTTTTCACCAGTTAGTGGCATGGAAGTAAAACACCATACCGTGCAAGATGTAGTGGAATATTGCAAATCCTGTGCACCTGATGATACCTTGCTTATTTTGGCCCCGCTAAAGTCTACCGACTGGAGCAAGGGCGATTTGGAATTGATCTTACAAAATGGCTTCAACAGGTTAATGGTAGAAGAAGAGATTCTTAAAATCGATGATGTTATTGCTTCTGCCACTTTGCCCAAGGGCAATGTGGCATTGGTGGTAGATAGGGTAATCGTAGACAAAGCCGATGAGGAATTTGATTCCCGAGTAGGAGATTCGGCTGAAACGGCATTTTGGGAAGGCAAAGGCACCTGCATGATTCGCAGCAGCGAAACTGGAGCCTTGGTGGAATTTAGCAACAGGTTTGAACTGGATGGTATGCATTTCGAAATTCCCAACCGTGATTTTTTGAGTTTTAACAATCCACATGGAGCTTGTAAAAAATGCGAAGGATTTGGCTCTGTGTTGGGAATAGATGAAGATTTGGTGATCCCCGACAAGGGATTGAGTGTTTATGAAGGTGCTGTGAGTCCATGGAAAGGAGAAACTATGGGACAATGGAGAGAAGATTTCTTAAGATTGGCAGCAAAATCGGATTTCCCCATACACAAACCGTATAGGGATTTGAATGAAGCCCAAAGGCATTTGCTCTGGGATGGGACCAAAACCATGCCTGGTATTCATGACTTTTTTAAATATGTAGAAGAAAAGAGTTACAAAATTCAATACAGGGTTTTGGCAGCAAGGTATAGGGGCAAAACGGTGTGTCCGGCTTGCAAAGGAACCCGACTTAGGCCCGATGCAGCTTATGTAAAATTGGTGCAAACCAATAGCGATGCTGCCTTGCCTGAAAAGTTGAGTTTGCAAGAATTGCTATTGATGACCGTAAAAACCGCCCACCATTACTTTGTAAATGCCTCATTTACGGAGAGGGAAATGCACATTGCTGGCAGGGTAATAACTGAAATACGCAACCGTTTGGGATTTTTGCTCAATGTAGGTTTGGGGTATTTGTCGTTAAACAGGTTGAGCAATACCCTTTCAGGTGGAGAAAGCCAACGTATTAATTTGGCCACCTCTTTGGGCAGCAACCTAACGGGCTCATTGTATGTGTTAGACGAACCCAGTATAGGTTTGCACAGCAGGGATACCGAAAAACTCATTGGTGTGCTGAAGGACTTGCAAAAAGAGGGCAATACCGTTTTGGTGGTGGAGCATGATGAAGATGTGATGCGGGCCAGCGACAATTTGGTGGATATAGGTCCATATGCAGGAAGCCTGGGCGGACATTTGATGTACAACGGAGCCTTTGCAGATTTAAAAGATGCCAAAGACAGTTTAACAGCCAAATATTTGCGCAATGAGGAAACCATAGAAGTTCCCAAAAGCAGGCGCAGTTGGAAAAAAAGCATATCCCTAACTGGGGCAGAGGCCAATAATTTAAAGTCGGTAGATGTTACTTTTCCATTAAACACCTTTACTGTGGTGAGTGGTGTTTCGGGCAGTGGCAAAACCACGCTGGTAAAGCAGGTGTTGTATCCAGCGCTGAGCAAGGAAATAGGACAATTTGTAGCGGCCAAAACTGGTGCACACCACAGTTTGGATGGTGATAAAAAAGCCATTAAAGCTGTGGAGTTAATCGATCAAAATCCCATAGGCAAAAGCAGCAGGAGCAATCCGGTAACTTATGTAAAGGCTTATGATGATATACGGGAACTGTTTGCCGGGCAGCCACTTTCAAAATTCAAAGGATTTAAACCTTCACATTTTTCGTTCAATGTAGATGGTGGGCGCTGCGATGGTTGCTCTGGAGAGGGAGAAACCATAATAGAAATGCAATTTATGGCAGATATTAAGTTGCCATGTGAAAGTTGCGGCGGACAAAGGTTTAAGAAAGATGTACTGGAAATTGAATACAACGGCAAGAACATTTACCAGGTATTGGAACTTACTGTGGACGAGGCTGTTGAGTACTTTAAAAACGAAAAAGGCATTTGCGAAAGGTTAAAACCTTTACAGGACGTGGGATTGGGATATGTAAAATTGGGACAGGGTAGTAATACCTTAAGTGGGGGTGAGGCGCAAAGGGTAAAACTGGCCTTTTATTTAAGCAAAGCCAATCCGCATAAGGATGGCGGCATTTTGTTTATTTTCGATGAACCCACTACAGGCTTGCATTTTCATGATATTAAAAAGCTTTTGGCCTCATTTAATGCACTGATAGATAAGGGCAACACCATTATTTGCATAGAGCACAATTTGGATGTGGTAAAGTGTGCAGATTGGTTGATAGATATGGGCCCAGAGGCTGGAGATGA
>JADYZD010000156.1 GCA_020853295.1 Bacteroidia bacterium
ACTTTGGGTTTGGTTTAATGCCAGTTGTTTTAGGTCTTGTTTAAATATTTTGGCTTGTAAATGTTCCCAGCCCCAGCGTTTGTTTCTTTCGGCATTGTGCAATTTGGTTTCTTGCATTCCACCTATCAATTCCATGATTTTTTCTTGATTTTGAGATTCAAGGGCAAAACGCTTGTAGTCCAGCACGGCGCGTCGCTTTAGGAAGAAAGCCACCCATGCTACATAAACAGCACTACCGGCAAAGAATACTGCAAAAACGGTAATATCGTAAGACAGTAAAACAAGTCCAAAAATGATGATATTTAATACAGAGAACAACACACTCATGGAACTACCGGTGAGCAATTGTTGAATGCGTTTGTGGTCGCGTATCCTTTGGATAATATCGCCTGTCATCTTTGAATCGAAATAGGCAATAGGCAAGCGCATGAGTTTTGCAAAATAGTCGGACACCAAAGAAATATTGATGCGTGAACTCATGTGCAACACCAGCCATCCGCGGATAAATTCAATAGAAGTTCTGCCGAAGAACAGAAACAACTGTGCAATCAGAATCAGGTATACAAAGTGAATGTCTTGGTTGCGAATACCTATATCCACTACGCTTTGTGTCATGAATGGGAAAATCAATGACATAAAGCTGCCGGCCAGCAATCCAATAAAGATTTGAATCAATGCTTTTTTATGAGGAAACAAGTAGGGGAGAAGCACTTTGAAACCAGTGATTTCAGGTTTTTTCTCATCTTCCAATTCATAAAAATCAGGGGTAGGCTCCAACAAGAGCACAATGCCGGATTTGGTGTTTTCATCAGCTGATGATGAAATCCAGTGTTCAAGAAACTCTTTTTTGCTGTATGAAACCAAACCCAAACCAGGGTCTGAAATGTAAATTTTATCTTTTTTTACTTTATATACCACCACATAGTGGTTTTGGTTCCAAAGAATTACGCAAGGCAAGGGTGCCTCATTGAGCAATTGGTTAAAACTTACTTTAGCGCTTAAACTGCGCAACCCGATTTTTTCGCAAGCGGCGCCCAGTTGGGAAAGGCTGCTGCCTTCGCGGGTGGTAAAACTCATTTCCCTTAAATATGGCAGCGAATAGTTGCGGCCATAGTGCTTTGCAATAATTCTAAGGCAGGTTGGACCACAATCCATGGAGTCGGGCTGCCTATAATTAGGGAAGAAGAGTTCTTTACGTGTTTTGAACAGGGTAGTTATATTCACAATAGAAATCTTAAAGACAAATAAACGCAGAAATTTTTTGTAAACCATATTTTTTTAGAAACTTACAGGTCCCAAGATGCACTTGGTACCAATAAAAAAGCCCGACAATTGTCGGGCTTTTAAGATTTCTGGTTAAATATTAACCAGGAAGTAAAAGATCATCACCAGGGTTTTGTGCAAGGGGATCGCCTTGTCCAGCTAGTGGATCATTGCCACCAACACCAGTTCCGCCTGGATCTTGTGGGTGCATTGGATCGCCTTCAATAGGACCACGTGGTTGGAAATCATGTGGGGTAGGTGGTTGCATTGGGCCAACTCCACCGAATCCGCCTTTTACATTGTTTCCATCAACTGCATCATTTGAGAAGTTCTCGAGTGATTTTTTGTTTTCTTCGTTGTTCATAATATTTAGTTTATTGCTTTTTGGTAATTCAAATATATAACGCATTTTTTAAGTTGCGCAATACCCCTGCAATTTTTTTAATGGGATGTGATAAATGTTATATGAATGGCACTTTTTTATTAGTTTGTTGCAAAAAAGTTTATGAATGCCCCTTAACTCCTTATATATATAGGAGTTTAATTCAGACCTAAAAGCTCTCTTGCATTGGCTACAGCCGCCGTTCCCGGAGTTTTTCCACTCAGCATGTTGGCCAAAGCGTCTATTCTGTTCTCCGGATTTAAATGTTTTAACGCAGATACCATTTTCCCATCTTCTTCCCCCTTATATATAAGGAAGTGGGCATTGCCCTTTGCTGCCACCTGCGGCAAATGTGTAATGGCGATGATTTGGTGGTAGGCTGAAAGTTCTTTCATCATTTCCCCAAACCGATCTGCCACCTCGCCCGAAACGCCTGTATCAGCCTCGTCAAAAATGATGGTAGGCATTTCTTTTTTATCGGCCAGCAAGGCCTTGAATACAAAATTCAATCGCGAAACTTCTCCTCCAGAGGCCACTTTATCTAAAGGAAGTAAGCGGCTGTCGTTGGCATTGAATAGCAAAACCACAGCACTGCCGCCTTTTGCACCCAATTTGTTTTCATCAAATCCCAGTTCCACTTGCAAGCCAGCTTTGGGCATTCCCAGTTTGGCAAGATGCAATTGTGCCTCAGGTCCCAGTTTTTTTGCCGCATGTTCCCTCGCAGCATGGAGTTTTTGAGCCACCAATATGCAATTCTTATGCGCTTCGGCAACCAAATTGACTTGCTTTTGCATGGCCTCCTCAGAATGGTCGAAGGCGTAAATCTTCTCATTCAGCTCTTCTAATAACTGTTTCAATTCAGCAGCCCCAGTTCGTCGGTGCTTTTTTAGTAGCATTTGCAGCAAGGCCAATCGTTCATTGATCCTTTCAAGTTCAGCATTATCGGGCTGAGAGGTTTCAGAGATTTTGCCTATTTCTTGAGAAACATCTCTTATATCCAGCATTATAGAGTCAATTCTCGCGTATAATGCGTCTAACTCGGGACTGATATTGGCAACTCCTTTAATCACAGAACGTACCGCACTCAATTGGGAATAAATGGAGTTTTCATTTTCTGATAGCATGTTCCAAGCGGTATTTCCAGCTTCTGCAATATCGGAGGCATGGTTCAGCATGTTTGCCCGCTGTTCCAAATAGGTTTCCTCGCCATCAGTAGGTTTAAAGGTTTCCAACTCTTCAAATTGAAATTTGAGGTAGTCGTATTCCCCTGTGGCTTTGGTTGCCAATTCCTGTAATTCTGTTAATTTTTGCCTTTCCTTTATATAATGGTTCCATAGTTTGCTGTATTCCTGCAGCAAATCGATATTTCCACCATAAGTATCTAGCAAGCTCAGTTGCTCATTGTTGTCGCGAATAAGCAGGCCTGTATTTTGGGTATGTATTTCAACCAGGAATTCACCCAATTCCTTTAGTTGGTTTTGAGCTACTGGTGTGTCATTAATAAAGGCCCTGCTTTTACCAGCTGCCGATATCTCTCGCCTCAAAATCAACTCTGGTTCTATCTCCAATTCATGATTTTGCAAAAAATCCACCACCTTTTGCGGAAAGTTTAAGAAGATGGCTTCAACAATGCATTTTTCAGATTTTGGCAGCAATACTGTGGTGTCGGCCCTGTTGCCAAGTACAAATCCCAAGGCCCCCAATAAAATACTTTTGCCAGCGCCGGTTTCGCCAGTAACAACATTCAATCCCGTTTCTGGCAGAAACCGAATTTCCTTAATTAAGGCATAGTTGTTTACAGTTAAAGATTTGAGCATGCCTTAACTGCAAATAAGTTCGTTGGTGGCCCACAATTCCATGGGCACATCTTTTTTACGGCCGATAGCTTCAGAAAACGGGGTAAAAACCACTTGGTTATTGATAATGCCTGCTGCCAAGTTCTGTTTGCCTTCCTTTAAAGCCAACACAGCAGCCGCGCCAAGTCTTGTTGCCAATATCCTGTCGTTAGCACTTGGGCTGCCACCTCTTTGAATATGTCCCAATATGGATACCCTTGTATCTAGTCCGGGGTAGGCTTCGGTAAATTTTTTTGCAATGGTATATGCATGCCCTTCTTCATCGCCTTCTGCAACAATAAAAATGCTAAAAGCCTTTTGCCTTTTAGGCAGTCCATATTGTGCAATGATGGATTCCAACTCATTCTGTCTTTCTGGAATAAAAATACCTTCTGCACCGCCTGCAATGCCCGAGTACAAGGCAATATGCCCGCTATGCCTTCCCATTACTTCTATAAAAAAGATACGGTTGTGTGATTCCGCAGTATCCCTAATTTTATCAATGGCTTCAAGGGCAGTATTTACCGCAGTATCAAAGCCAATGGTATAGTCTGTTCCAAACAAATCATTGTCTATTGTGCCCGGACATCCAATGGTTTTAATGCCATGTTCTTGTTGCAATACATTGGCACCGGTATAAGATCCATCGCCGCCAATGCAAACCAATCCTTCTATACCCAATACTTTAAGGTTTGAGGCTGCAATCGCCCTTCCTTCTGGAGTCATGAATCTGGCACTTCTGGCCGTTTTTAAGATGGTACCACCATCTTGAATAATATTACTAACAGAATCGGCGGCCATGGGATATATCAAATTGTCAATCATCCCTTCATAACCCCGGTGGATGCCAAAGACTTCCAAATTGCTAGCAACAGCTGTGCGCACCGCGGCCCTAATGCAGGCATTCATTCCTGGAGAATCTCCACCGCTGGTGAAAACAGCTATTTTTTTCATGGGTACAAAAGAAACAAAAATCCGTGGTTATTAGTTAACAAAAAACCCCACTTTTTCAAGCAGGGTTTTTATTGATTTTAAAAGAGTTCGTATTAGATATCGGCGTAAATGAATGTGAATTTCACAAAGTCATTGTTACCTGCAATATCAGATACCTCATCTACACGAATTACATAAATGTTGAATTTGGTAGCTTGACCAGATTTAACCAAGATATAATCGTTTACTGCTAGGTTGGTAATTGAGGTTGTAGAAGAAGTGGCTTTTTGGTTCCAAAGATCCAAAAGGTCTTGTGAGCTAGAAATGTTGTCCCAATCTGCTTTTGCAACACGTACAAATTTGCTACCGTTTCCGCTGGTCCATGCTTTAGAAAAGTCAGGGTTAGAAATGGTGGTCATGTCTTTAAGATCTTTGAATTTTTCATCTTCAGAAGAACCACGTTCCATTTGCTCGTTCAAATCATAAGCACCTTTGTTGATACCAATGATGTTCCAGCATTTTTGGTTACCAGTTTGGTTTACTGAGAAAATGGGAGGATTGATAGTGATGTTTAAGCTAACAGAAGCTGATTCACCGTTATCATCAGTTGCAGTAACTTCCAATTTTTGAACATCACCAACACCACCTTTAACTTTATACATATAATCATAGTTAAAGCTAGCAGAACTAATGATAGTGTCCCAAATTGCACCTGCAGTACCACCGTTGGTAGCTAAAGTAACTTTTACTTTGGCCAATTTTTTATCGGCAGTAGTAGCCCTAATTCCAATTTTAAGGATAGAATCAAATTTAACAGAGGCGTTTGAAAAGGTAAAACCTGAACCAGTTTGAAAGGTTACGGTTGGTTTTGGCTTCACTTCAGTACCATCTCCACCGCAAGCAGCCAAAAGGGCCAATGCAGGAACGGTAAGAGCAAATAAAATGTTTCTCAATTTCATGATGTTTTGTTTTTTATTAGTGGTGCAAAATTCGGTAATTCATGTGACATAACAAAAGTTAATATTTACACCTGAAAGAAAATGTGCGGGTTTGGTAAAATGGCATGACGGAATGTCATTGTTTCTGAAGAAGACTGACTTTTCTGCAAATTGAAATGGTTTCTATTAAAAAAGTTGATTTTTTTACTGAAATTGAGACAGCTCTTTGTAATGGCATAGGGCTTGATATGGGTATTTGGCATGTTTAATCCCAAAGACTCCATGATTGCCTTTGAAGGTGATATAGATATAGATACCGATAGTCCTGAGTTTTTGCCCTTGTTTTCTAAGCAGGAAGAGGACGAAATCAATAAAATGGTGGTGCCCGATGAATTGCCCATCCTCACCATTAGAAATACAGTGTTGTTTCCCGGTGTTATTTTTCCAATAACAGTGGGCAGAGACAAAAGTATTAAGCTAATTCGTGAAGCCAATAAAGCCAATAAAATTATAGGTGTGGTAAGCCAAAAAAATGCAGAAATTGAAGACCCTGAGTTCGATGATCTGTATAAAACGGGCACCATGGCCCAAATTGTGCGCATGATGCGCATGCCCGATGGCAGCACTACCGTAATTATTCAAGGCAAAAAACGCATTGAAATGCTGTCGCCAGTGCAAACCAGTCCTTACCTCACTGCAAAAGTAAAAGCTGCCCCAGATGACAATTTTAAGGAAGACAAAGAGTTTAAAGCCATCGTAGATTCCATCCGCGAAATTTCGGAGCAAATTATCAATCTTGCTCCACACATCCCCAGCGAAGCAGCTTCTGCAATAAAAAATATCGATTCTAGCCGATTCCTATTGCATTTCGTTGCCAGCAATTTGAACATTTCTGTTGCCGAAAAACAGTCATTGCTCGAAACCAAAAATGTAAAAGACAGGGCAAATATTGTTTTGGTGCACGTTACCCGCGAATTGCAAATGCTGGAATTGAAAGACCAGATTCAAAATAGGGTAAGAACCGATATTGATAAGCAACAAAAAGAATACTTTTTACAACAACAAATTCGCGCTATACAAGAGGAACTTGGCGGCGAGTCTCCAGATAAAGAAATCCAAAACCTGCGCGAAAAGGGACTGGCCAAGAAATGGCCCGCATCGGTAAAAGAACATTTCAATAAGGAATTGGACCGATTGATGCGTGTAAATCCAGCGTCGCCGGATTATAGTGTGGGATTGAATTACGTTCAATTAATGTTGGACTTGCCATGGGAACACTATTCCAGCGATAATTTCGACCTTAAACATGCCGAAAAGGTTCTGGATGAGGACCATTTTGGCTTGGAAAAAGTTAAAAAGAGGATTTTGGAATACTTGGCGGTACTCAAATTAAAGGGCGACATGAAGAGCCCAATAATTTGTTTGTATGGCCCTCCAGGTGTGGGTAAAACAAGTTTGGGAAAAAGCATTGCTAGGGCACTTGGCCGCAAGTATGTGCGCATGAGTTTGGGTGGTTTGCATGATGAATCCGAAATTCGAGGCCACCGCAGAACCTACATAGGTGCTATGCCAGGCCGCATTATGCAAAATCTGAAAAAAGTAGGTTCTAGCAACCCCGTTTTTGTTTTAGATGAAATTGATAAAATGGGCCGCGATTTTAGGGGAGACCCAAGCAGTGCCATGTTGGAAGTTTTAGACCCTGAGCAAAATTCTACATTCTACGACAATTATTTAGAGCTGGATTATGATTTAAGTAAGGTACTTTTTGTGGCTACTGCCAATAGTTTGGATTCCATTCAACCTGCCTTGCTAGATCGCATGGAGATTATTGAAATTAGCGGATACAGCCTCGAAGAAAAACGCGAAATTGCCAAGAAATACCTGATTCCAAAACAAAGAAAAGCCCATGGTTTAAAAGGGAAAGATTTTAATGTTACCGACAAAGCCATTGAAGTAATTGTAGAGCAATATACCCGCGAAAGTGGTGTGCGCAGCTTGGATAAGCGCATTGCATCATTAGCAAGAAACGCTGCCAAAAACAAAGCCATGGAAATTTCCTATAAACCGAAAATGGATGTGGAATTGGTGGAGGCAGTTTTGGGTGCAGAAAAAATGGAACCGGAAGTGTATGAAAACAATGATACTGCGGGTGTTGTAACAGGCTTGGCCTGGAGCCCAATGGGCGGTTCAGTGCTTTTTGTGGAGAGCAAATTGATACCAGGAAAAGGCGGCTTGCAAGTAACTGGGCAATTGGGTGATGTAATGAAAGAAAGCGTTTCACTGGCAAAATCATTCTTGCGGGCACATGCCGAATACTTGGAAATTGATTCCCGAATCTTTGATTTTTGGGATACCCATGTGCATTTTCCTGCTGGTGCCATTCCTAAAGATGGGCCTTCAGCTGGAATTACAGTTCTGGTATCATTGGCCTCTTTATTTACACAACGCAAAGTGCGCAGCCATTTGGCCATGACTGGCGAAATTACCTTGAGGGGAAAATTGCTGCCTGTAGGGGGAATTAAAGAGAAAATTCTAGCTGCAAAACGCGCAGGCGTTACAGATGTGGTGCTTTGTGAAGCCAACAGAAGGGATATTGAAGATATCCGTCCGGAATATGTAAAAGGAATGAAATTCCATTATTCCACCAATATGCTGCAAGTACTGGATTTTGCTTTGTTGGATGAAAAAGTAGACCATCCGGTTGACTTGTTGGCTCCTGTTCTCAAAAAAGAAACAGAATCCAATTCCCCATCTAAAGCCCAATAAGACTAAATTTGTAACAATGATATTCAAAAAGTTCTGGTCATACATCACCTTTCAAAAACAGGATGGACCCAAAAATAGCAATGTGCGATTGATGCATGGAATCAACCGCATTTCTATTTTAATGTTTTTGTTCGCCATTGTTGTAATGGTGGTACGTTGTTTGAGATAATTGAATAACACATGATTGGCTATTATATTATAGGAATTGTAATGTTCCTGCTGAGTTTGGCAATTCAGTCTAGATTGAAGTCAAAATTCGCCCACTACTCAAACCTAAGTTTGCAAAACGGGCTTTCAGGAAGAGAAATTGCAACAAAAATGCTTGCCGATAATGGCATTGCAGATGTAAAGGTGATACAAGTGGATGGTGAACTCACGGACCATTACAATCCCTTAAACAAAACAGTAAACTTAAGCAGGGCAGTTTATGAAGGCAGAAACGCGGCGGCAGCGGCTGTTGCTGCTCATGAATGCGGACATGCAGTGCAGCATGCCAAAGCATACGGACCCTTGAACCTGAGAAGCAAATTGGTGCCCTTGCAAAATGTAAGTGGTACTGTGCTCAATGCCGTAATTTTCATTAGTATGTTCATTGGTTTTGGCTTGTCAAATACTGGCATTGGCCAAACCCTTATGCTGGTAATCATTGCCTGCTATGCAGTGATAACATTGTTTGCACTAATTACATTACCAGTTGAATTTGATGCTAGCAACCGCGCATTGCAATGGATGGAATCCACTGGAACAGTAACCGCCACCGAGCATGCAGGCGCCAAAGACGCACTTAAATGGGCGGCAATGACCTATGTAGCTGCGGCAGCAGGATCATTGGTCAATTTACTATATTTTGTGTTGCGGTTTATCGGCAGTTCACGTGATTAAGAAGGCACTCTTTATTGCAGGATTTTTGGGGACTCTTATGGCCCATTCGCAGGTATTAAACTTGCCGTTAAACATTCGTGCAGAAGATGGCCAATACAGCAAACTTATTCTAGTAACTCCTGTATTTGAATTTCGCAACGATTCAGTGGCAAACCCTCTAGACGTGTCGGCTGCCATAACCACCGACAAGGTAGTATGGACCCAAAGCAAGTTGCCAGATATGAACAAAAACTACAGGTCGGGCTTTGCCTGGATATTCGATGGGGCTTCTGAAATGAAGGGGGCAAAATCATATACACTTTTGGCAATTGAAAATCCTTCTTGGACCGCTTTTCCTTGCCGAATTTGGACCGACAAAAACCACAATTATGATTTTACCGATGATGGTGATCCACTGGTGATTTACACTGAAAAAGGTGCTGTATTGCATTTTGGCGAGAACAAAAATGGCTATGAAGTGTATTTGGAACATTTTCCATCAGAAAAATTCCGTGATTTTGAGTTGATGAATGACAAAGCCATTGAGCAACTAAGAGGGAATAGGACTTTTGTAGGAACTGCAGGCTCTTTGCGCGAAAGGCGCATGAACGTGGTAGCCGCCAATTGGAACAATGGAGCAGATTCGTTTTGCATTGGGATAAAGGATGCCAATTGTAATGGCAAATATGATGATGCCGGAATAGATGTGGCGCTGATTACCAACTACAACGGCGTTTTTGACAATTTGCAAGGAATAAAAGTAGATGTAAATGGTGAGGCTTATTTGGAATGGCGCAACGCCGCTTATACCATTCAAAAAGTAAGTGAAGATGGACAATTTTTAATTGTAAAAAGGGATACCGCTTCCCGTCTTAAGTTTTCATTAAATGTAGGCGACAAGCTGCCCAGATTTAAATATTGCACGGCAACCAAACCCTCCAAACACAAAAGCATTCGCAGGCTTAAAGGGCAATATGTGTATATTTATGTGTGGCGCGATGGGGTAGAGGGTTTTATCAATGATAGTGCGGATTGGCATGCCATTGGCCGCTTAAAAAATCCCGATGTAGCCACTTTAGGATTGAACTATGGTGGTAGTGCCAGGTATGTTTACCAGTACAACAATTATTTTGAAACAGCCATACTGCAAGGGTATAGTTCCAATGACATTAATAAAGAATTGAAAATCAAGGAGATACCTACGGGTATTTTAATAGATAAGAAACAACGTATAGTGGCGATTGGGGTAACTCCGGCGCAGGCAATGTTACTTTTACCTACCAAATAGTATGTTTTTGTTTTGATTTTCAAAAATAATTGGTAATATTGCATTATTAATAACACTATGAATAAGAACGCACTGGCAGGAGTTCTTGGAGTGTTGCTTGCTTTGTCCATTGGAGGCAATGCATGGCTTTACACCAAGAATACATCGAGCAAACAGTCTGTTAAAGACATTGCATCTGTTTCTTTACTTAACGATTCCCTTCAAAGGCAAATCTTACTTTTGGATTCTATGCAGGCTTTGCTTACCAGCACGCAGGCAGATAGGGCCCAATTGGCAGAGAGGGTAGATGAACTCGAAAGTTCTAAAGGTGGTAAAGTGGTTTCTTCTGGGGGCAACAACGATGCCCTTATTGCAGATTTACAAAGCAAAATAGCTTACTATAAACAACTGGCATCCCAATCGGGAACCATAGTGCAAAATGCTGCAGCTACCGGTAAGGTAACCAAAGAAGATGCTGGCAAACTGGCTGCATTGCAAGTAGAGCTGGATTCCAAATTGAAAGAAATTGAAAAATTGAATGCCCAGCTTGCAGCTGCCACTTCTGAAAAAGATGGTGCCATAGGCGAACGCGATGCCGCTATTGCAAGGAAGGCCAATCTTGAAGAAGAGAACGCCGACCTTAAAGATAGAATCGGAAAGGCTGCTTACCCGCAGTATGGCACTTTGCTCAGCTTTGGACAAGTGAAAAAAGGTGAAGAGACCATTGAAAGCTTTAAAGCCAAAGGCTTGGAAAAATTCAAAATCACTTTTGATGTGTTGGACAATCCTTTGATCCGCGAGCCTATTGAAGAAGAAGTGACCATCCGCATAGTGGGTCCAGAAGGAGAAGTTTTTTCTACCAGCAATTCTGCTTTGGTAGACAAAAGCAAAGTGTATAGCATTCGCCATACCATCATTAGTGATGGAGAAATGCACAAGGTAAAATGGTATTACCCACAAACAGGTACCATTCAGCAAAAGCTTAAAAAAGGCAAATACACCACAGAATTGTGGAGCCGCGGTTTGTTGAGACAAAAGAATACTTTTGAACTCAACTAATTATACAGATTTTTAGAGAGCCCCGGAAACGGGGCTTTTTTTTGCCCCAATGTACTGTTCACTCAACCAAGAGGTATGCATGGACATTCCCATTTAGCGACTTGTTTTTTTTAGGGTTATTTGAATTCTATAATTCTATGAAAAAACCAATATTTATGGGCATGGCTGTAGCCACATTCGCCACAATTACCGCCTTCACCTCTGTTGAAACAGAAATACCAAGGCCTGCTGCGCTACCTCAAATTGCAACCGCACCTACCGATACCGCTTTGGTACTGAGTCCCATCGTGGATTTTGACGCATATATGGCTCTAGCTGCCGAGGTACAAGCCTACAGGCGCCATAGGCTCATTTCTTTGGATTCCTTTAATGCCTGGTCTAAAATTCCGGGCACTGTAATTTTGGATACCCGGTCCGATAGCCTCTACAATGGCAAACATATCAAAGGTGCCATTCATTTGGATTTTAGTAATTTCACACAAGAATCCTTGGCTGCCATTATCCCCGACAGAAACACACGTATTCTCATTTACTGCAACAACAATTTTAAAGCTTTGCGCTTTGAGCCGCCATATTTTGTTTCTAAAGCCATTCGTCCCGATATCGATGGTACAAGGTTTGAGGAATCTGAGTTGCCGTCTGGCACTGTTAAGTTAGGATCGAACAATCCGGTAAAACCACTTAGCTTGGCTTTGAATATTCCTACATTCATCAACCTCTACGGTTATGGATATAAAAATGTATATGAACTTGGGGAGCAGGTATTTGTTTTCGACCGAAGGTTGGCTTTTGAAGGCAGCGGAGTGCCCAAATAATGCTTATTGTAAGGTTTCTTTGAGCTGGTAGTAGCCCATTAATTTGCAATCTCCATCGCCAAATTCTATGGTTTTGGATGGGGCCACAATTTTCCAACTTGAAACGCTGGTACAATTGTTTTGGCTTACATAACCGCGGCCTTCTTTCTCAAAATTTTCATATGCTTTAGGGAAAGCTGCACTGCATTTGCCTTCGGTTACCAAAGTGGAATTGTTCATGGTGTGCTCCAACTTGTACTTGTAACCACTGCCTACCTTAAAAATGGTAAGTGTTTCTGTAGTGGAAGAAAAACAGCCAGAATTGCTATAATGGATCACCATAGAATTTTCAGGGTTTACCTCTTTTAAGCTGCTTTTAGATGTGTATTGTTTCTTGCAAGCTGCAAAGACCAGCAAAGAGAAAGATAGTATTAATGCATTTTTCATAAGTGCTATTTTTCTCTTAGATGCAATATTGGGGTATTGCGTTGGTGGATTTTACAAAAACAGGTTGTCCATTTCAATCAGCGAGTGAACCTGCTGCCAAGAGCCGCTTTTTTGGAGTCCGTAACTACTTATAAGCGTGGTAAACAATGCTTTTTTGGTGTTTGTTGCCGCCCTAAACTGGCTGAGTTTGTTTTCCAATTCGGCCCAATATTTATGGGTAAGTACAAAGGGCTCTGCCGTGTATTTGATTTCGCAGAGGTTAATCACCCCATCGCGGCGGTCAATAACCAAATCTATTTGAGCTGTTTTTCCCTGCCAAGCCGAAATATGGGTTTGAATGCCCGAAATACCCAGGCTTTGCAATATTTGTTGCCCGTGCAGCAAGCACACTTTTTCAAATGCCAATCCACTCCATGTGCGGAATGTAGGTGTGTCAATCAGGTGCAACCAGTATTGTGGGTTGGTAATGTTCTTTTTATGCAAAAAGGCAAAATAGAACAGGGTGTACAAATCGGTAAGCTGGTACAATTGGTCTTTTTCGGTTTTGCCAAATCCATGGTACCGTCGAATAAAACCACTTTGCTCTAGTTCATCTAGCATGCGCGTGCTTCCTCCGCCATTGGGCAGGCCAGCTGCTTTCAACAATTCGTTCCGGCCCAGTCCTTTTTTCTTTTTGGCCAAGGCATGAATGAGTGCAATATGTCCTTCGGGTTTTTTGAACAGCGATTGGTAAAGGGTTTTGAATTCGTTCTGCAGAAAACTGTGTTTGTCGGTGCACAAGGCATTGATATTTTGTGCGGCACTTTTCCCTTTTTTCAATTGGTCTAGGTAAAAAGGGATGCCCCCCAGAACCATATACACTTGCATAATATGGGAACGGGAGTACCCCATTCCTCGGGCTTGGAAATAGGCTTCACATTCCTTAAGTGTAAAGGGCTTAAGGTGTATGCGTTCGGTAACCCTATTGTGCAAACCACCTTTATTGTTGATCAGTTTATTTACCATCCAGCTGCTTGCCGAGCCACAAACCACCAGCAAAATATCTTTGCGGGCCGATGCCCAGGAGTTCCAGAAATACTCCAAGGCTTGCATAAATCCAGATTTGGGGGTGTCGAGCCATGGCAACTCATCGATAAAAACAACTTTTTTGGTTTTGGAGGGTTTGCCCAAACATTGGGATAGGGCAGTAAAAGCAGATGCCCAATCCACAATGGGGACAAAGTGTTTTTCTGGAAATGCAGCAGCAATTGCAGTGCGAAAATTTTGCAATTGTAATTTATAGCCGGAATTGGCCATGCCGGTAAATTGAAATTTCATGTGGGATGCAAACCCATTCCGAATGAGGAATGTTTTTCCCACACGACGGCGTCCAAGAACGGCTAAGAACTCCGACTTAGGAGAGCTGAGCAGGCTTTCAAAAACCGCCAATTCATTGCTTCTTCCTACCAATTCCATTAAGTTATAATTGGCTACAAATGTATTTATTTTATACGATATAGCCAAATATAAAAATTATAATTGGCTATAAGTGGGTTTAAAAATATGGATATAGCGAAATATAAGAAAACTATAAATGGCTATAAGTGGGTGTAAATGAGTAGATGTAGCCAATTATAGATATAAAGAAGTCCTCGGAAATTCCAGGATAAGTGGCTGTAATACAGTGGTTTAAAGTTCCTTTTTTAAGAACCTGCCAGTGTGGCTAGATTTGAGCTTTGCAATTTGTTCGGGTGTGCCAGTGCCTAAAATTTTACCACCACCGGTACCGCCTTC
>JADYZD010000157.1 GCA_020853295.1 Bacteroidia bacterium
CTTTTGTTTTTTAAAAGTATGAACTTCAGAAGTTTGCTGTCCAAAATCAAAATTTAACGAACTACTAAACTTCCCATCTTATGATGCTGGGCTTCATCGCGGATCTCTCCACGAACTCTTCCATTCTGCTTATTGTTTGCTTAGTCGCTGTATGTATGTTTGAGGCCATCAATGGCTTCCATGATACTGCAAATGCCGTCGCAACAGTCATTTACACCAAAACTTTACCACCTATTGCAGCCGTTATTTGGTCTGGCTTCTGGAATTTTCTGGGCGCCATGCTGGGCGGTATAGCGGTTGCGGTTGGTATGATGAAACTTATTCCGCTGGGCGACATGGCGAATACGCCGCTGAACGAGAATATTTCGATGGTGTTGGCCATACTGGTCACTGCTATTATTTGGAACCTTGGAACCTGGTATTTTGGCATTCCCTGCTCTAGTTCGCACACCATGATTGGTGCGTTACTCGGAGGAGGTTTTGCGTATTTTACAGTACATGGTGGAGCAGGACCTAACTGGGATAAAGCGATAGACGTGGGTATGTCTTTGCTAATTTCTCCATTGTTTGGTTTTGCTTTGGCTATTGGTCTAATGTTCTTATTGAGGAGCTTAATCAAGCAGAAGGCTATTTTTAAATCACCGGAGGATTTAAAAAAGAATCAGAACCCGCCCATGTGGATTCGTGCTATTTTGGTTACCACTTGTACGCTCGTGAGCTATTTTCACGGCAACAATGATGGTCAGAAAGGAGTAGGCTTATTGATGGTTGTGCTCATTGCGTTTATGCCAACACGGTTTGCGCTCGCTCCTGATTTTAGCGGCGCCGAAACAAAAGCAAGTGTACAGAAAATCGAAGCTGTTATATTACAGGCCCTTCCGTCCGATAGCTTACACTTTGCGCCATTAGCTTCGGCTTGTAAAAAAATGAATGCCCAAATAGACACCTTCAATTCACAGGACAAAACTCAGGTGCTCGCTATCCGCAAATCATTGCAGGGCTTCAATAAAAAGATGGAAACCGCAGCTAAAGAAGAGTACTTTCCTAAAGAAGCTGCAACAGTGACTAAGGCAGAAATTAAAAACCTTAAAGACACTTACGAATTTAAACTTACTTGGACCGTGTTGCTGATCGCTATTTGCCTTGGCGCAGGAACTATGGTTGGTTGGAAACGGATCGTAGTTACCATCGGCGAAAAAATCGGCAAAAGTCACCTGACCTATGCTCAAGGGGCCAGTGCTGAACTTTGCGCTGCAGCTACCATTGGGGTAAGCAGTTATTATGGACTACCCGTGAGTACCACGCACGTACTGTCTTCTGGTGTAGCAGGTACAATGGTAGCCGAAGGTGGGGTGAAAAACCTCCGACGCAAAACCATTACCAGCATCGCAATTGCTTGGTTATTAACGCTCCCAGTCACTTTTATCATGGCTGCTGCGCTCTTTTTCCTATTCCGAATGTTTGCATAAGTTAGATATGGATGGATTAGCATGTATTTGATATGCTAATCCATCCTATTTATTAGGCATACCGCTCCCCTAAGAGCGTTTTTTCTGTATCCAATTTCTTAACAAAAGTCTGTTCCTAACCTGACTATGTTGCTACGTCTCCTCCTGGCGACGTTTGCGCTGAGCTGTGCATTGCGTACAGCTGGCCAAACGCATGCCTCCGACTCCCTGGCCTCTAAAATAAAGGCTACTCCTTCTTCCTCATCTTCAAATACGGGCGCTTCCACCAAGTGGTATGACAAAATTAGCTTTCGAGGCTACGCGCAATTCCGTTACAACCGATTGCTGGAAACCAACCCGGATCTCAAGTGCGAACAATGTGATAAAGGCATTGGTAAAGGTCAATCTTTTGGATTTCGACGGGGCCGTATGGTATTCAGTGGCGATGTTCACGAGCGGTTTTTTGTATATTTACAGTTTGATTACTCTGCTGATGCTAGAACTTCCAAAAAGAATTTTTTGCATGTTCGAGATGCCTACTTTGATTACGCTTTCGACAAAAAAAAGGAATATCGGCTTCGTTTTGGGCAAAGTAAAGTGCCTTTTGGTTTCGAAAATTTGCAGTCCAGCTCCAACCGGTTACCACTTGACCGATCGGATGCATTGAACTCAGCTGTACCCAACGAACGCGATTTTGGTGCATTCTTTTTGTATTCTCCAGCCAAAATCCGCAAAATCCATAAAGATCTCACTAATGATGCCCTAAAAGGTTCAGGTGATTATGGAATGTTTGCAATAGGGCTATACAACGGGCAGGCAGCCAATAAGCCAGAGTTAAACGATAATTTGCATGCGGTGGCACGGCTTTCTTACCCCATTAAGATTGGCAATCAAATTATAGAACCTGGTATTCAGGCGTACACAGGGAAATACACCTTGGACCAGCGTTCGGCCGATGCAAAGGCTGTGAAAGACCTGACTTATATAGATCGCAGGATAGCAGCCTCTATCGTCCTTTACCAGCAGCCATTCGGGATTTTAGCGGAATACAACATTGGAGAAAGTCCTTCATTTGATACTGCAACAGATTCCATTCGCATACAAAAATTGAATGGTGGCTTCATCACCGCTTCTTACCGCAGCAAACTTGGTAAAGGTTTTATTACGCCTTATGCCCGATATCAGGTGTATGACGGCGCGAAAAAGCTCGAGCTTGATGGACGACTGTACGACATGAATGAGTTAGAGTTGGGTGTAGAATGGCAGTTGATCAAAAATCTGGAAATCACACTGGCCTATGTCATAAGCGAC
>JADYZD010000158.1 GCA_020853295.1 Bacteroidia bacterium
AATGCCAGCAGCACAAATGCCATAAAAAAACATTTTTCAAATTACAAGCTCAGTCAAAAAGAATTGGCAACGGTGTATTCCTATTATTTGATCAACAATATTGATTACGACTGCAACAGCTTTATCAGTGGCAATATAGACGACATTTCCAGCAGCGATATTTTGGTGCAGAGAAAAGCGGTATGCTATGGGTACAGCAAGGTGTTTAGCGACCTGTGCAATAGCAGCGGCATCCATTGCTATATAGTAACAGGCATGAGCAAGGGCTTTAGTTACACCCAGGGTAAGGTGCCCGTGGAATCCAACCACTCTTGGAATGTAATTAAAATAGACTCCCAATACCATTTGATTGACCTTACCTGGGCGGCTGGGTATGTGGCCTATGAGGGAAAAACATTAAAGTTTATAAGAGAGGCAGATCCCAAACAATTGTTTGCCGACCCCAATGAGTTTATCAAACGGCATTTGCCCCATGTGCCTTGGTTTCAATTGTTATCACCCACTGTAACTGGCACTAGCTTTTACGGCTTGTCTAAATTGCCCAACCATGTAGATTTGAGTGCCACATCTGTAAAAGTAAATTTCACCCAAAAGCTCGACGATTTGGACACCATGGACTATGCCGATAGGAACAGCGTGATTATTGATATTGGTGAAAAATACTTTTCCAGGCCTGAAGAATCTGCCTCAGACATGACCTACCTGTCGTACCAATTGATGATGCGGAGCAACAAGCTCAGCGATTTGCAGCGTTCGGAGCAGATGTTGCTGAAGGCGCAGGGGTATCTTAAAAAATTGCCCGATTACAAGTCCAAGCCGCTTTGGAAAAACATGGAGCAGAATTTAAGTTATTGCCGAAACAAGATGGCAAAGGCACGTTAAAGAAAAAAAATCCAAAAAATTTTATGGAGCACTAGGGGTAACTTTGCCGCAATGCGTCTTGGTAACAGTGACGAGCATTGTAACCCACACAGGCAAAATGATTCGGGCAAATCAACCACAGGGAGAAACATGGAATTTCAACGGTTCTGAGCAGGACTTTGAAAAACTCTTTCGTGGCATGTTTGCCCCATTGGCCCGGTATGCACACATGTATGTGTCGGATACGGATGAAGCGCAAGATATTGTGCAACAAATTTTTGTGAAGCTTTGGCAAAACCGCCAAAATTTAAAACCCGAAAACATCAAGAGTTATCTGTACCGCAGTGTATACCACGAGTGTGTTAACCGTGCCCGTCATGCACAAGTTAAAGGAACCTATATGGAACAAAACTTAAGAGAGTTGCAGGATGGCGCCATGCATGCCAATGAAATTGCAGAGGGGAAGGAATTGGAACACAAAATTTCCAATGCGCTAAAAGAGTTGCCAGAGCAGTGCGGAAAAGCATTTAAACTCAGCAGGTTTCACCATTTGTCTTATGCCGAAATTGCGGAAGTGATGCAAATTTCAGTGAAAACCGTTGAAAACCACATGGGAAAAGCCTTGGCCATTTTGCGCAACAAATTGGCGGATTACTTGGTTATCCTTTTTATTATCACCTATTATTACCCATAAGCCATGAATATAAACCATACACATATCGATGATATTCTGGCAAAATGGCTGGCCGGTGAGGCCACTGAAGCCGAGTTGCAATTTTTAAATACATGGGCAGCTGAAAATGAAGAAAACCAAAAACATGTAGCACAGTTTGAAAAATTGTGGAACCATGCCGAAGACGATGTGTTCTCTATGAACACCGATGTGGCTTGGCAGCAAGTGATGGAAAAAACCACGCAGCCTGCCAAACCCAATTATTTGCGCATTGCGTTTAGGGTCTCTACTGTACTTGCAGCTTGTTTTACTTTGTTTTTTGTGGCCCGATATTTCAGTTCCAATAAGGGAAAAATATCTCCGGAAATTACGGCAATCAATACCAGTATTTTTATTCAATCTGGAGATCAAATTTACAATACAAAATTGCCCGATGGAACCGAAATCAGTTTAAAACCCCACTCCAGCATTATGGCAGATACCGGTTTCAATAAAAACAACCGCATTGTACACCTCAATGGCAGTGCGCATTTTAAAACGGTACACGGATTGAAAAATGTTTTCACCGTAAAACACGGCAACACAGAAATTAGGGATATCGGAACTGCATTTACCGTATCTACCTATGAAAATAAAACCAAGGTGGTGGTTACCGAAGGAAAAGTACAATTTATTGGCAAAACCGATTCAGTATTTTTAACTGTTGGAGATTCCGCAATAAGCGAGAAGGGAAGCAGCATTACTGTGCTCAACAGCGTCCCAAAATTGTTGCCAGAAGAATTGAAAAACAAGGTGCTGGTATTCTCCAATACCGAGCTAAAAAAGGCCACCCAAATTATCAATGCCACTTACCACAGCGACATTAGAATTGCCAGTAATGCCATAGCAAATTGCAAACTGAATATCAGTTTTGAAAACGAAAAACTCGAAACCATTTTAGAGTTGATTCAAGATGTATTTAATCTTGAAATTCGCAGAGAAGGAAACACCATTTACTTAGACGGAAAGGGCTGTCAATAATGAAATATTTCGTATTCATTCTGGCATTCTTTTTTGGCACTACGGCCTGGTCACAATCCGCCTTAAATAAAAAAATAAGTGTATCATTTACCCAATTAAAAACCGAAGCGGCATTGCACATTATTGAACGCGCAGCTTCCATTAAATTTGGGTACAATGCGGAAATTTTTCCAGCCGACAGCTTGATTACTGGGGTGTTTGACAATGTGGAATTGCAAATTGTTCTCGACAAATTATTGGGAAAAAACTACGCCTACCGGGAAAAAGGAAATTATATTATCATTAAAAGCACGAAAGAAATTCAGGCCAAAAATGAAAAATACATTTACACCATTAGCGGGTACATTCGCGACTCAGAAACTGGCGAAACCATAGCATTTGCAAGCATTTACGACAGTGCCACACTGAATGCAACCTTGAGCAATGAGGCGGGTTTTTATACCTTAAATGTGGAACAAAAACCGGGAGAAATTAGCCAAATTGGAATTTCAAAATCCGCATATAAAGACACCTTTATTCTGGTAAAACCCGCGGATACCAAGGTATTAACAGTGGAGCTCGACAAAATAAAAGACAGCATGCCCGTAGCGGCTTTGGACTCAGGAAAAAGGAATTTGGACAAAAATATTTTTGTAAATTCTTTAACCAATGCCAAACAGAGGTTGCAGTCATTAAACTTGAGTAAAAAATTCACCAAAGGCTGGCAGGTGTCCTTTGTGCCCTATTTGGGTACCAACGGTGTACTTTCTGGCAAGGTTACCAATTCCGCTTCTTTCAACATTATTGGCGGATATGCGGGTGGATTGAACGGGGTTGAATT
>JADYZD010000159.1 GCA_020853295.1 Bacteroidia bacterium
CCATGACCACGGGTATTTTTTATTTTATTTTTTAAAATACTTACCCTTGATGTAGTACCATATCCAAAGCCATTTGAATTGTAGAACGCATTTACGCGAATGCTATCCATATTGAAGCCGCGGATGGTTACATTGGTGCTGGGCATAATGTTAAAGCCATAACCAATAAGATTTGCAGCTGAAGTAGTAAAATCACCGGTAGAACTGGTAATTAACAAATTCGATTTGCTTACATTGATATACAATCCCAAATCCTGTCCACCAGAGCCTGAGATACCCAAGACTCCTGCAATGGCGCAGTTGTCAGATACCAGTCGGTTCGGATTTCGATAAGTTCCATCCGTTACATACACAATATCTCCAGAAACGGATTCATCAACAGCATCACTTACATTGCTATAAGTTGCAGGGTACACATTCTGCGAAACAGCATCTACAGTAACTGTTGTGGGTCGGGTAGCACCTGTATTGTTTACCCAGCGCACTTTGCCTGTACCTGCTGCTTCATAAGCACCAACATCTACAGTACCCATAACTCTAGTGCTTAGTGCAATGTCTTTATTTAATGATCCCAATGCCGAGTTGCTTCCTGCGCCAATAGCAGCACTTGAAGATTGAAGGCTAAACCCATCATCGTTGGTAAAATACCTATTGTCGACTCCATCAATATCCGCAGTATTGGTGAAAGAGGGATTGGTATTGCCAAAAGTACAACCTGAAAGTGTACCTGTGTAACTTCCACTTGATAATTGTAAAAAGCAGTTGTTAATAGTAGGTGTAGTTGAGGCAATACTAATATCTGCAGCTGCGGCAGTAGCAGAACCCACTGCAAGATTGTTGTAAAAAAGCGAGTTGTTCAAGGATACATTGGTTGCTGAGGAACTCGTAAAAATTGCACCACCAATAGTTGGAGCAGAATTGTTGTAGAATGTTGAATTGTATATGGTAACTTGGGGTGAAGTTGCAACAATTATACCTCCGCCTGCATTTGTTGCAGTGTTGTTCACAAAAACAGAGTTTTCGATGGTTACAGTTCCATTTCCTGCAGTAGATGACCCAGAATAATAAAAACCACCTCCACTACTGAATCCACTAATAGTGTTGCTTGAAAAAATAGAATTGGACATTTTCAAGAATCCATGGGTAAATCTGGCTCCACCGCCATTGGTACCGCCGTTGTTTGACAATAGAATGCAGTTGTTTATTGTCCAGTTGGCTGTGGTACCAGAAGCTGAGATAAAAATAATTCCACCACCGCTACCTCTAGCAACATTAAGTGTATTAATGATTTGTGATCCAGTACCATTGGCATTTCCATCTCTAATGATTAAGCCGTCCAATGTAATACCTGTTCCAGTTGTCATAGCTGCTGTAACAACGTGATAGCTATTGTCTGAATTATTGCCAATTGTACCCAAATCACCAGAAAGAATGGTTTGATAACTTGAAGCAGGATTTATAAAATAGTTTGGATTTCTGCGCTGATACAATTGGGTTTCGGTGCCATCAAATCCACCATAAACTTTTACCCCATTGGGAATATAAAATGTTTTTTCGCGGTTATCAGCAGGTGCTGTGTTTCCTGTGTAATCTTGTGTAGGAAAATAAGTCCCAGATCTTATCCAAACTTCATCACCAGCGCTGGCCAGGTTTATGGCATTTTGGACGCTTTGTTTGGCGGTAGACCAGCTGGTGCCAGCCGCGCCATTGTTGCCGATCGGTGAAACGTAGTAGACTGTGGCACTTAGGTGTCCACCGAATGCAATTAAAGAAATCAGCAACAACATTTTGGCATGTTGTAACTTGAAGTTGGACGGTAAATTTAAATTCATGGTTTGTACTTTACGGCAACAATAAATAAAATACAATGGACTGCGAGGAAAATGTTGAATACAACCAAAAAATGTGGGTAAATGACAAAATGTTTAATGCTGGAATGTTTTGTTGAACTTTTGATTTAAGGAATGATTTCAATTTCATCACAATGCCATCATTTTGGGTTTATTTTAAATTTTTGTAGAATCCATTGTTTTAACTTTGAATGTGACCAAACTTGCATAAATAGGTTTTCCGAAAGCTATATTTGCGGCCCTTATATGGCAGGTCATCCCGAAATCTCATTTGACAATACAGCCAATGCATTTCGACACAAGTCCAATGCAGAGCTCAAAAAAGCCGCTTTGCTTTTTAAATCCTTTAATTTCCCAATTTTACTGAAAGTAGGGCCCGCCCTGGCTAAAGTAGCTGTATTTCTGGGCTTTAAAGGTTTGATTAAGAATACCATCTTTGCCCAGTTTTGTGGTGGAGAAACCATAGAGGAGAGCAGTGTCGCAATTCAATTGCTTACTCATAGCCATGTGGGAACCATATTGGATTATTCGGTAGAAGGGGAAGAAACGGAAACCGTTTTCAAAGAAACCTGTGCTGAAATTATTAAAACCATTCACACTGCTGCAGGCAAGCCCAATATCCCGTTTTCTGTGTTTAAAACCACTGGTATTATTCGTTTTGCCCTTTTGGAAAAAGTGAGCAATGGCATAGCACTGAATGCGGATGAAACTAAAGAATGGGCTGGGTCAAGACAACGCTTCGAATCTATATGCAAAGCGGCTTTTGACAAAGATGTAAGACTTTTTGTGGATGCGGAAGAGTCTTGGATACAAAACGCCATAGACCAACTTGCAGAAGAAATGATGGCAAAATACAATACCCATAAAGCAATTGTGTTCAATACCATTCAAATGTACCGACATGATAGGTTGGCGTATTTGCAAAATATTTTACAATCCACCACCACATTTTTGGGATTCAAAATAGTGAGGGGGGCTTATATGGAAAAGGAGAGGGAAAGGGCAGCACAAATGGGCTACCAAAGTCCGATACAACCTGACAAAGCCAGCTGTGATAGGGATTATGATGCTGCAGTGGATCTTTGTTTACAAAATATTCAACGCGTTGCCATATGTGCGGGCACCCATAATGAGGCGAGCAGTATGTTACTCGCCAACAAAATGGCAGAAAACAACATCCAATCTAATGATGAAAGAATTTGGTTCTCTCAATTATTGGGCATGAGTGATCATATTAGTTTTAATTTGGCACATGCGGGTTACAATGTGGCCAAATATGTACCATATGGTCCTGTTTTGGCTGTAATTCCATACCTCACTCGCAGGGCGAGAGAAAACAGCAGTGTGGCAGGACAAGTGGGCAGAGAATTGCGGTTGATTCAGCAAGAAATGCTTCGCAGAAAATCCAAATCTGTCTAAGTTTTGAATGATTTCTACTTTTTTCGTTAAATGACAATTTTTTAGTTTTTCAAACTTGGATTTACAGCTAACTTCGCAACCCTGTTCATGAAGAAAAATTGGTGGAAATGGTTGGGCATTGTTTTGGTAGCCTATTCATTGGTAGGCGGACTCATGCTGCCATTGAAAATGGGAATTACCGGTTTTCGGGTTCAAAACCAATCTGCCCAAATTGTATCCAATACCAGCACTGCAGTAGAAATTGACATTTACAACTATGGTCCATCAATAAAAATAGATCAAGTTGTTCTAAAAAAAGATTCATTTTATATCGAAGGCAGTGATTTAAAATGGAATGCTGAAGGTACCATTTCCTGCAATTTCAAACCTGTTTTTGGCGCAAATGGCCAACAGAAAAGAGGCTTGTACGATTTGTTTGTATATGCCAATTCCACTTGGATGGCTTATCCCAATGCCGTGAGTATTGAAAAGTCTGAAACAGATACCCAAACCATAGCTCCAGTTCTTGTAAAATTAATTCAAGGAAAGCAGGAGAAGGATTTCATGAAAAACTTTCCCAACAGAACCCAGCTTTATGAAAGTGTACGAAATTTGGTGTTTCATGTGCCCATGTGGTTTACCATGATTTTTATTCTGTTGTTATCTGCCATAGCAGGAATTAAATATTTGTATTTAAACAAGGGCAATTTGAATGATGATTTTTGGAGTGAATCATTGATTAAAGTAGCAATCCTGGCCGGATTGGTAGGTTGTGCAACAGGGGCAATATGGGCAAAAGCAACATGGCTCACATATTGGCCCAGAGATCCCAAATTGAACGGGGTTGCCATAGGGATGTTGATGTATTTTGCCTACTTGATTTTGCGTGCCAATATCAAAGATGAACACCAAAAAGCACGTATTAGTGCAGTGTACAATCTGTTTATTTTTCCTATTTTTATTTCATTGATTTATTTTATGCCCAAATTGGCAGAGGGCAGTCACCACCCGGGTGCAGGAGGTTCAGCAACGTTTAAAGATTATGATTTGGATAATACCTTAAGGGCTATTTTTTATCCAGCTATATTGGGTTGGATTTTAATATTTTTATGGATGGCCAGATTGAAATACAGGTATAAAAAATTGGAATATAAAGCATTGGAGGAGCAACAATAAAATTAAAAAAAACGCCGCACTATTTGCTATGATTTTAGCAATAATTAGCAGTTCTAAAGCCTTTGCAGGAGTAGAAGAGTATATCCGCGGAAATGCCAAATTTAATGTGGTAATTGTGGTTTTGGCCATTATTTTTATCGGCATTATTTTGTTCTTATTTCGCTTAGACAGGAAAATAGGAAAATTAGAAAAACAACAAGAATCTAAAAAATGAAACCCTTACACATTATCCTTATTATTATTGCCGGACTTGGCGTAGCAGCAGTTACCACCCTGTTTGGCAATACCACCAAATATGTGAGTTTTGTAGAAGCCGACCAATTGGCCAAAGAAAATCCGGGTCGTGATTACCATGTGGTATGCAGCTTAGACAAATCAAAACCGATAGAATACAATGCTGAGAAGGATGCCAATAAATTGGTGTTTTATGCCGTAGATAGTTTGGGGAATCCAAAACAGGTTATTTACAACAAACCAAAACCACAGGATATGGAACGCAGCGAAAAAGTGATGCTGGTGGGCCATAGCGAAGGCGCTTTCTTTAAAGCCACAGAAATTAGTATGAAATGTCCGAGCAAATATGAAGATGCTCCGGTAAAACAATAAGTCCATTAAGGACTAACTAAGAAAGGAAAACACTCTGGAACAAATAGCATTTGAAGGTGAAAGCCTCTGGCAGGGAAATTTAGGCCATACACTGGTGGTGTTGGCGTTTATTAGCGCACTCATCTCGGGCGTTTATTATTTTTTAGCGGTACAAAAAGGAGATCATATTTACCAGAAAGCCGGTAGAATGTCATTCTATGTTCAAGCATTTTCAGTGCTTGCCATTTTTGTATTGCTGTTTTCCATCATTTTTACCCATCGCTTTGAGTATTTTTATGCATGGCGGCATAGCAGTAAGGCGTTGCCAGTATACTATATGATTTCCTGCTTTTGGGAAGGACAAGAAGGAAGCTTTTTGCTGTGGATGTTTTGGAACGCTGTGCTGGGGGTAATCTTAACCCGTAGTGCCAAAAGCTTTGAGTCGCCAGTAATGGCAGTTATGGCGCTGGCCCAAGTGGCTTTGGGAACAATGTTATTGGGTTACCATTTTGGTGACCACCACATTGGCAGCAGTCCTTTTGATTTGTTAAGGGAACAAAAACCTGAATTGTTGGCCAATATCCCCAATTTAAAGGGCAAAGCCCAGTATTTGATGATGATAAAAGATGGCAATGGCTTAAATCCGTTGCTTCAAAATTATTGGATGGTGATTCACCCCCCAACCTTGTTTTTGGGTTTTGCAACTGCCATTGTGCCATTTGCTTATAGTATTGCTGGATTGTGGACACGCAGAGACCGGGAATGGTTGAATCCTGCGTTAATATGGAGCCTTGTAGGCGTTGGCGTTTTAGGTGGTGGTATTATAATGGGTGGATTTTGGGCGTACGAAAGCCTCACTTTTGGTGGCTACTGGGCTTGGGATCCCGTTGAAAATGCATCACTCATGCCTTGGTTGATTATGGCATCTGCAGCGCATATGGTGCTGATTTCGAGAAATACCGGTAGGCATTTATTTTCATCGCATCTGCTTATTCAACTCAGTTTTTGGTTGGTGTTGTATGCTACTTTTCTTACCAGAAGCGGTATTTTGGGTGAGGCCAGTGTACACTCATTTACAGATTTGGGATTAAGCGGACAACTGCTGCTCTTTTTGTTTGGATTTATGCTGGTGAGTTTACTGGCATCCATTACCTCACCGAAATACAGGTACATCATTGCTTCATCCTTTTTTGCATGGATACTGTTGTTGATTGTAATGGGTACTACTATTAAAAATCCCGAAACCTTAAAATCCATTAATGCAGTCACCCAAAAATTAAACATTGTATTTTTTGCAGGTTTGATAATTGGATTTATTGTTGTTTTATTTAACAGAACCAAAACACCCGCAGAAGATGAAAAATGGACTTCTAGGGAATTGTGGATGTTCATTGGTTCTATGTTTTTAATACTGTCATTGGTTCAAGTATTTTCGGCCACAAGTATTCCTGTTTTCAATAAACTCTTTGGGTTTACTACCGCTGTGCCTAAAGCACCTGTTTACAACGCCGCACAAGTGTGGCTGGCAATGCCTGTAATGCTATTGATGGCCATTGGACAATGGTTTAGGTACAGGGATACCCCAAAATCTGATATTGTAAAGAGTTTGATTAAAGTCTCTGCATTTTCTATGGCCATTTTTGTTTTATTGGTATTTGGATTCGGAATATTTGAATTTAAATACATGTTGTTTTTGTTTTTAGGTACCTGGTTGGTTTTAGGCAATTTACTTTACATAGGAAAACAAAAAAAGCAAATATGGTTGGGCTACGGAGCATCAGTAGCGCATGTTGGGTTTGGTATATTGCTCATAGGGGTGTTGGTGAGTTCTGTCAACCAAAAAATGGTTACGGGTTCGAATTCTAGCATAGAAATGATGAACGAAACCGATGAAAACGGAAAGCTGAACGAACAAGGAATTAAATTCAATAGAGAGAACAGAATATTGTACTTAGGCGAACCTGTTCAATTGCAGGGATACGAGGCTATGTACAAAGGCAGCAGGCGCGGATTGAACAATGATTCTATAAATAAATACTTTAATGTATTGTTTGTAAAACGCGA
>JADYZD010000160.1 GCA_020853295.1 Bacteroidia bacterium
AAGTGCAAATCTTGAATTTTATGAGGTTTATGGTAATGGTGAAAAGTTTGCCGATGGTGCTAAAATTCTTGAAAACCTATTCAAGTTAAGTGCAAACATCATCGACATTCCTGAAGAAAAGGATACTACTGCTGGTGCAGATTCAATAAACAATGCATCCGATTCTGGAGCCATTGCAAAAAATAGCGAAGACTCTGCTGAAAAATCAGCTACTGAAGAATCAAAAATCAAGGGCAGCCCATTGGCCAAATTGATCCAACCAGTTCCACAGCGTTCTTTGGTGGGCTTGGTAAAAGCTGGCGACCGCCAAAAATTATTGGACATGTTGGCCATGCCAATTTTCAATTCTGTTTTGGAGCCTAATGTTAAAGTTGTTTTTAGTGCCAAACCTTCTGATTTGAATGACAAAGGCAAAGCAGATTTATATGAATTGTATTTCTTAAAGAAAGACCGCGATGGCAGTGCCATCCTTTCTTCAAATGACGAAAATATTATTAGCGATGCACGCGCCAATACCAACCAAACAGGTGGTCTTGAAGTTACTATGGATATGACCCCTCAGGCTGCAAGCCGCTGGGCACGTATTACTGGAGACAATATTGGCCGCTATGTAGCGATTGTACTTGATGACAGGGTGTACTCAGCTCCTGTAGTTCAAGGTAAAATTAGTGGTGGAAGTAGCCAAATACAAGGTAACTTCGATATTAAAGAGGCTGAAGACTTGGCAAACGTGCTAAAGGCTGGTAAATTACCTGCCCCTGCCCGCATCGTGGCCAGTGAGGTTGTAGGACCATCTTTGGGACAAGAATCCATTACCCGTGGTTTGAATTCACTATTGTTCGGTTTCCTTGCAGTAATTCTGTTCATGGTATTGTATTACAACCGCGCTGGTTGGATCGCAATTATCGCAGTATTCGCAAACGTGTTGCTAATTATAGGTGTACTTTCCAGTTTGGGCGCAGCACTTACACTTCCTGGTATCGCAGGTCTTATCCTTACTGTCGGTTTGGCGGTGGATGCGAACGTACTGATATATGAAAGGGTAAAAGAAGAATTGCGCGCTGGCAAGTCTCAGAAAACGGCTATTGCCTTAGGCTTTAAACATGCACTTTCTGCGATTATCGATGGTCACGTTACCACACTGCTTGCCGCGATTATTTTGATGTTCACTGGTGCCGGTCCAGCATATGGTTTCTCCATTATCTTGGTAATTGGTATTTTCTGTTCATTATTTACAGCTTTGTTTATTACCCGCCTATTGCTAGACCGCAGGGCTGAAAAAGGCAAAGACACTGCCTACGATTTCTCTTACAACCGCAACTTGCTTATTGGAGCCAATTACGATTTCGTTGGAAAACGCCGTGTTTATTTCTTGGTGAGTTTGCCAATTATCGTGTTGGGTATTGTTATGTTCTTTACCAAAGGTGGTTTGTCTACCGGTATCGACTTTAAAGGAGGTAACTCATTTATTGTACAAACAGACCCTACCAAAAAGTATGATGTAGATGAAATTAAGAAAACCTTAGACGCCAACCTTCCTGGTTCAAGCAATGAGGTAAAAACCTATGGTGAAGGTGGTAAATTCAGAATTCTTACTACTTATTTCCTTGCCAATGATGTGAAAAAGCAAAACTCAGGTGCAAAAGATTCTGCTAGCCTAGATAAAGACCATATTGGAGAAAAATTGGTGTCTAGTTTGAATGGCATTTCCCTTGTAACCAAAGGAAATGACCCAACTACTGCTATCCTTAGTTCAAATAGGGTAGGAGCAACTGTGGCAACAAGCATCAGAAATAAATCCATTATTCTTTTGATTTTCGCTACCATAGGTATGTTCTTATATATCGTATTCCGATTCAGAAACGTAGCCTATGCAGCAGGTGCAATCATTGCAACCATTCACGATATTATTGTGGTGCTTAGTGTATTCATGATTTTGGACAAATGGGTACCATTCCCAGTTGAATTTGACCAAAACTTGATTGCAGCATTGCTGACCATTGTAGGTTACTCGATGAACGATACGGTGATTGTATTTGACCGTATTCGTGATTTTCTGCGCGACAGACACAGCAAAGCCGATGAGCCTTCGCTTATCAATGCTGCGATTAACCAAACTTTGAGTAGAACCATTGTGTCTTCTATGACAGTGTTTGTAGTAGTAGTGGTGTTGTTCTTCTTTGGTGGTGATTCTCTAAAAGGATTTTCGTTGGCAATGATTGTGGGTATTTTAATTGGTACTTACTCTTCTATTTTTATCGCTACTCCAGTAGTAGTAGAATTTGCTTCACGCAAGTCTAAGAAAGAACTTAAATAAATAAACTTCGCAAAAAAATATATCAAAGGCGGAGTTTCTACTTCGCCTTTTTTTATACCTAAAACAGAACAAAATGGAGAACAATTATCTCATAGGAAATGTAAATGCATCAGCCATTGCCGCTGAATTTGGAACACCGTTGTATGTTTACGATGCCGACAAAATTGTAAACCAATACCACAAATTGAAAAATGCTTTCCCCAATGTGAAAGTGAGCCTGCATTATGCAATGAAGGCACTGAACAATATCAATATTTTAAAGTTGCTCAAAAATGAAGGTTGCGGCTTGGATGCAGTTTCTATACAAGAAGTGGAATTGGGTATGCGTGCTGGTTTTGAACCGCACCAAATTATGTATACCCCCAATTGCGTAGATTTTGATGAAATAAAACAAGCCGTTGAATTGGGCGTTCATATCAATATCGATAATATTTCCATTCTGGAACAATTTGGCCATGTTTATGGCAGCACCGTGCCAGTGTGTTTGCGACTGAATCCGCATATTTTGGCTGGCGGCCATAGCCATATTTCAGTGGGCCATATCGATTCTAAATTCGGTATTTCTATTTACCAATTGCGCCATGTTTTGCGTGTGGTTCAAAGCCATAAATTAAAAGTAAATGGCTTGCATATGCACACGGGTAGCGATATCCTTGATGCAGAGGTGTTTTTGCGTGGTGCTGAATTGCTTTTTGAAGCTGCTGTAGATTTCCCCGATTTGGAGTTTATGGATTTTGGATCGGGTTTTAAAGTGGCTTACAAAGAAGGCGACATCGTTACGGATATTGAAGATACCGGCAAACGCATTGCAACCGCTTTTCTTGAATTTTGCAAATCATACGGTAGGGAATTGGAATTGTGGTTTGAGCCAGGGAAATATTTGGTTAGCGAAAGCGGCCACCTGCTGGTAAAAGCCAATGTGATTAAACAAACCACTTCTACTGTTTTTATTGGTGTAAACTCAGGTCAAAATCACTTAATAAGACCCATGTTTTACGATGCTTACCACCATATTGTAAATGTAACCAACCCAACTGGCTTGCCCAGAATTTATAGTGTAGTAGGATACATATGTGAAACCGATACCCTTGGGTATGACCGTAAAATTGCCGAAGTAAGTGAAGGAGATATATTGGCCATTAAAAATGCAGGAGCCTATGGTTTTTCTATGAGCAACAATTACAATGCAAGATTCAAACCTGCCGAAGTATTGGTGTATAAAGGCCAAGCGCAATTAATCCGCAAAGCCGATACCATAGAGGATTTGGTGCGCAACGAAATTGCGGTGATCGAATAAATAAAAAACTACTTTTTATATACCCGAACCACACACCTAAATCCCACATCTTTAAAACTTTTGTGCATGTGGGCATACCGCATAGAAGCTGGCTGTAGGTAATAAATATCATCACTATAAGAACCGCCCTTAATTGCATAGTGCGTGTTCAATTGTTCGATGGTATGCAGCCTGCGCTTCAATACATTGGAATCAACAGGTTTGTGGTGCTGGGGCAATATTTGATTGGACATGCTGTAATAGTATTGCTCGCTATTAAACAAAGTACCGTTTCCATTAGAGGAGGTCCACTCAGCAACATTGCCCAACAAATGATAAACTCCAAATACTGATGGAAAACTCTCCACATTGGCTGGCAATGTGGTTAAAGTAGTGCTTCCTGGCATAGGCATTTTTAAATTCTCTATTCTGTATGTGGTAATGCTACCAAAATTGGCACGGTACCCATTGCAACCCAAAACAAATGCCCTTGAAGTTTTTGCAAATGGGCCTGAATAACAATTGGTCGTTTGTGCCATTAGCCACTTGGGTATAAGTTGGTGGTACGCGGCTACCCACTCACTTTCCATGGGCAATTCTACTTTTACATAATGGTCTTTAATACCCGCTTTTTCCATTTCACTGTTGAGTTGTTTCGTTTTCCATTCGCAATAGGCATTTGCCTGCCAATAACTTACCCCAACTACCGGAAAATTGTCGTATGCTTTATGCTGGTAATAGTACAATGCAAAGGGTGGAATATCATCCATCGGATTGGTGTGCCATACCAGGGTATCTGGCAAATAAGCGGGAACATTGCTGCTTTTTTCAAATTCTTTGTACTCGGCGTTACTGGTTTCTGATTGGTCTAAAAAGAAACTTCCAGTATGAATATATTTGGTAAGAAAATAAATGGTATCATATCCATTTAATGGCTCTGGCTCCAAGCTAGAACTATCAATAAAAACATATCCTTTCTTTACTAAAAATTGTTTTATTTTAGCATCAGGATTTAATACCGATTTGTTGTTATCGGTATTTTGACTTTGATAAAAATAAGTGGGGTTGTGCACCGCAGGCACATCCTGACCTTTCAATAGATTTACTGCAGAAATTGCAACAAAAATAAAACCCCATAAAAACCGCTTCATGGCCATATAATCACAAAAATAAGGCCATTGTATGCCTTTAAAAAATCCAAAGGAATTAACCCAGTGAATTCAATGTGTTTTGGATGTTCTCAAAACTGGGAATTTCGCCTGCATTTTCCAATACTTCTGCATACCGAACGATTCCGTCTTTGTCAATCACAAATGCAGATCTTTTAGAAACGCCTTTCAATCCCATTGCAAATGTTTCATAAATGCTGCTGTAAGCATGGCTCGCTTCTTTATTAAAATCGCTGAGCAAATCAAAATTAAAAGATTCCAAATCTTTCCATTTTTTTAATGTAAATGG
>JADYZD010000161.1 GCA_020853295.1 Bacteroidia bacterium
TGTAATCTCCAGTTTTAAAGATCCTATTGTTACCTACCAGGCCAGGTTGTGGATTTTTCAATGCCTTTATTATCAAGGCAAATATGAAGAAGCAGAAAGCCTCATTGTAGGCCTAAAAAACGATCAAGAATTTCCGAAAGCACTGAACACAGAACTGTATAAAGGACTTGGTGCTATTATGCTTAAAAACCAAAAAAACGCCTTGGCTGCAGAATATTTACAAACCTGCCTCACCACAGCAAAGGGCAGAATGGAACGTTTTCGCCTCCATTTTGCGCTGGCACAAGCGCTTCAGTCCTTGGCCAAATACGAAGAATCTGCGAAACACTACGCCAAAGTGGTGCGCATGACCCCTCCTTATGATATGGCATTTAATGCGCGCATAAACCAGGTGGAAATTTTGTCGTTACAACAAAAGGATTACGCCAAAGCCAACAAATTGCTGCGCCGCATGCTTAAAGACGATAAGAACTTAGAGTACTTTGGCCAAATCTACCATAAAATGGGCCTCAATGAACTGCGTGCTGGCAATGTGAGTAAGGGTTTGACTTATTTGAACAAATCTCTTGCAGAGAGTAAAAATGATAAGGCCCAGGCCACAACGACCTACCTCACCTTGGGCGATTTTTATTATGAAAGGCGCGTTTTTGATAAATCGGCAACTTATTATGATAGTGCGAACCAATTGTTGGATGAACGCCACCCCAATTATGAATCTATTAGCAAGAAGAGCTTAAAACTTTCTGAATTGCTCAGGCATTTGCTGGTCATTAAAAAACAAGACAGTTTGCTCAAATTGGCGCGTGACCCCGTGCTCAGAGAAAAAACCATCGACCGTTTGATAGAGCTGGAAAGCAAACAAGCACAAGTTAAAACAGATAACCCCGGCACCAATAATGCACCACCTGACCCAGGCAATAACAATACGAACAATACAGGAAACAGTTCTTTTCCTTTTTATAATATGGCATCAAGGCAAAGAGGGATAACTGAGTTTCAGAAAAATTGGGGTGAAAGGGCCAACCGCGACTATTGGAACATCAATTCGAAGAAATCAACTCAAGATCCAAATGGACCTACCAATCCTGATGAAATCAACAAAGATTCGAGCAACAACTTGCCCACGAATGTAGATGCCAATAGGAAAAAATATTACAAAGACATTCCAAGCACGCCGGAAGCACAAGCCGCTGCTGAAACCAAAATAGAAGAAGCATTGATGGCTGCCGCAGGTGTGTACCAAAACAGTTTTGGTGAATTGGAAACAGCCATTGACTATTATAAAGATTTGCTGAGCCGCTACCCTACTACAAAATATGAAGCTCAGGCATTATTTGAAATTGCCAAAATGCACAAATCACTAGGCAATTCTGCTGCTTACACAGAGTTTAAAAACAAATTACAAAGCAAACATCCTGAAAGCATTTACTTAAAACTGTTGGACGACCCCAATGCGCTGAAAAACAATACCGGTGGTGGTTCTGCTAAAAAAGAAATTGAAGATTTGTATGAGAAAATGTATGCCCTTTATTTGACAGATAAATTTGAGGCTGCATTGGCAGTAAAAAAAGAAGCCGATTCTAAATTTGCGGGCAATGTCATTCAAGGCAAATTCGATTTGCTTGCCGGTATTTGCCACATCAAACTCAACAATCCTACAACTGGTATTGCTGCTTTAAAACAGGTTATGGATGATTATCCAAGTACACCCTATGCCGATAAAGCTGCTGATATAGTTGAAGCTTGGAACAAAAAACAAAATCCAGTTTCTACCAACGATACCAGCACTGTAGCTCCGGAAGTTGCGGGACTTTGGCAAAAATGGGACGGTACTGAGGAAATTTTGTATATCATCACCTACCAACGTGGTGCAAATAGCAATTTAATTCGCGCTGCTTTGAATGATTTCAATAAGGAAAATTTCATCTATGAAAGCTTAGAAGTGAGTCCAGCCGCTGCTGTTGGCGAAACTATATATTTAACAGTGGCCAATTTTTCCAAAACCGATGTGAGTATCGAATATTTAAAGTTGCTCATGAATAAAGCCGATTTCTTTGCATCTAAAGGCTTATTTGAATACGAAATGGCTTGGATAACCAAAACCAATTACACCACCTTGATCAAAAGCAACCGCATCAATTCCTATTTCGATTTTTTCAAAACCGATAAAAAATAACAATGTCCTCGTCTAAATTCAATTTCATGCCCCGCCTTTGGAAAATGTTTGCAGGTGGATTGGGCATGTTGCTCATTTTCTTTTTATTGGTCAGTTTGGGCTTGTTTGGCGATATGCCAGACATTAAAGAACTGGAAAATCCAAATTCATCGTTAAGTAGCGATATTTACAGTGAGGATGGTGAAATTTTGGGCAAATACTTTATGGAAAACCGCACCAATGTGCAACATAAAGAAATAGCCCAGTGCGTGTATGATGCCCTAATAGCCACAGAAGATGTGCGCTTTTACGAGCACTCAGGCATTGATGCCAAAGGCACCATTAGGGCTGTGGTGCGCATGGGACGAGATGGAGGTGCAAGCACCATTTCACAACAATTGGCCAAAAACCTTTTCTCTATTTACCAGCGTCCAAAAACCAAATTGGGCCGTGTAATGCAGAAATTCAAAGAATGGATCATTGCCATTAGGCTGGAAAGGCGTTATACCAAAAATGAAATTATTACCATGTACCTAAACACGGTACCCTTTTCAGGTGTTTCTTTTGGAATAGATGCCGCTAGTAAAGAGTTTTTTAACAAAAAACCCAAAGAGCTAAAAACCGATGAA
>JADYZD010000162.1 GCA_020853295.1 Bacteroidia bacterium
ACATATTCAGGGTATTCAAGGATTTGCAATTTTTGAGGCTATAGGGCAAATTCACCATTCCGGTGCCCGACAAATTCAGAGAATACAACATTTCCAAATTTCCAATACCTTCAGGCAACTCTGCAATTGGGTTTAAACTTAAATCCAAACTTTCTAGGGCTATAAGTTTTTCAATTCCTGCAGGCAATTGTTCAAGATTGCATCCGGAAAGATTTAGATACCTAAGGCTGGTAAGATTGCCAATTTCATCAGGCAAATTATCGAGATAATCATTGTTGTTTAAATACAATGATTCTAGGTTTACCAGGTTTTCTATTTGGGGTGAAATGTAGGTCAATCCCAAAGCTGAAAGGTCCAGATACACCAAATTTGTAAGCGAATACAAAGATTCTGGAATGTTCATACCATCGCCAGACATTACCAAACTCTTCAACTGCGAGAATATTTCAAGAGGATGGTCAACCATTTCTTCATCAGCATTGCGAGAAATGGAATTGGTTAAGTTCAATTCATGAATATTGTTTTCTGCCATTTTAGAACCATCGAAATGCAATGACTCAAAATTGGAGAGTTCTAATTTTTTCAGGTTTTTTAAAGCATAGAAACCATCGGGCAGGCTTTGCAATCCAATGTTGTCCAATATTAATATTTGCAGGTAGGGAAATTGGTCCAGATGGGCCAAAACATCCGTTGCTTGAATATTGTGCAGTTCAAGTACCTGCAAGTTGCGGCATTTGAGCAAATCAAGGGTAATTTGGGTAGAGTCTTCAATATAACCCACCTCATAATTGTTGCCATACTCGTAAAATGCATACACACTATCGGGTTCTTCTACCGACGATAACTCCTCGGAAGTATAGCGGTATAGGTAGGACAAATCTTCCTCGGCTACAAGATGCTGTGCTTTGGAAATCTGGGGCAGTAAGGCTCCTAGTAAGAGCAGGAATAGAATTTGTTTTCTCATTTTTATTGCGGTTCAAGTATAATTCATTAGCAACGGAAAAAGTAAATGCCCCTGCTTTTTTTATAAACAGCAGTTCAATCGAAAAAAAAATTCGACAAAACAGTTGTTTTATAAATTATTTGCAAATTACTTTGCATTTCAAAGTTTATATAAGGTATGAATCCACAAGAACAATTTAAAGAGGTGCAAAGCATAGTAGACCGGCTAACCCGGTTTAGGCACATCAACGGTTGGGCAGCAGTTGCCGCCGGAATACTGAGCCTTATTGCTTTTGCATATATCAATTACACCTATCAAATTCCTTGGTTGGTGGACAATACCGATTCAGGCAATGTAGTTTCAAAAGCAGAATTGACCCACTACTTTATGGTTGTTGGTGGCTTGCTTATTACTGCAAGCATCATTTGTGGAATTATTATTTTAAGCAGCCTACCCAAGGATTTAACACAAGCTGCATTGCGCAATTTGTTAAAACTGGGTGCCTTTTTTGCCCTCTATATTGTGAGTGGTTTTGCCATATTATGGGCAGTGATTTCAGGTTCCGAAACCATCACCATTGGCCTGCTTAGAAGTGTTCCACCCATGATGTGTATACTTTACGGATTGGCCCATATCCAAGCCTCGCACATTAGCTTGCCAGCACTTAAATACTTAGGATTTGCTTGCTTTTTCTGCGGATTGGTCGGCGCTATTTTACCTATGTTTGCATGGCCATTGTGGGCCGTTGGATTTGGAATCGGACACATTGTTTTGGGATTTTACCTGGTAAAAAAACACCCGAATTGACAAAGAAAATAAAAATAGAAGATCTCAATAAGGCCTTTGACAATAGGGTAAGGCTGGGTATTATGACCATATTACTGGCCCAAGAATGGTGTGATTTTACTGCAATTAAAGACATGCTGGACCTCACCGATGGCAACCTAGCCTCCCACCTCAAATCATTGGAAGAATTGGAATTTATTGAAGTAAGAAAATCGTTCATCGGCAAAAAACCCAACAGCAGTTACCGCGCCACCGCAAATGGAAGAGCCGAGTTCCTATCACATTTAACCACCTTACAAAACATCATCAAAAACACAAAAATATGAGAGTCCCTTTTTTTTACACTTTCACTTTGTTTTTCAAAGTTCTTTGGATAAGAACTTTAGAACTACGGAACAAAGCCATTGAATTCGTAGCTGTCACTTTTATGTTTCCTGTAGCCGAGCTGATTCAGAAGAAATCACCGGGAGACATACAAATGTCGCAACTCTTGGAAATGCCCATAAACAGCTTTGGATATGCACTGGCCAAGCACATGAAACACCACAAATTGCAATTTATTAAAGGATTTGAGGAACACGACATGAAACACTTGCTGCTGGGATACGATGTAACGGTGCCCGGTGAAATTAGATTGAGTGCATTTGAATTTGGGGCCGGCAACCGCAGTTTTATGACCCTAGGCGTTTTCCTTTTGGGAATTCCATTGGCCATTGATCTCTGGCCTCAAATTATACAGGACTATAAGCATGGCAGACAACACCAATACTTTAAATCGCTACAGCTGAAAAAAATGTTGGACAGGGATTACAGTGAAATGCTGCGCATTACACCCAAAAAGCCCGAGTGGACTTAAAACAAGTCTTTCATTTTATCAAAAAAACCACCTTCGCTGTTTTTCTGATCGGGTTTAAAATGTTTGCTGTCTTGCAATTTCAAAAGGGTTTCCTTTTCCTCAGAATTCAACTTTG
>JADYZD010000163.1 GCA_020853295.1 Bacteroidia bacterium
GCCAAAAATCAAAGTCTAACTGTCATGCCGATTTGTGCAATACTCTTTGCCGTGCCAAACTCAGCATACACTGCTAGTGGTGGCAATACATGGTAACGCACCCCAATGGTCATTTCTGCACCAAAAGTAGGTACACTTAGAGCTGGCAAATTTGCAGGGATTACCTTTTTTACTACAGCCAAATCTATAGGAAAGTTCCACCATGATTTATCGGGGTCATTATCGATGAGTTTAAAGTTGTTTGCCCTAAAACCCAAACCAATACCACCATAAACATCGATTCTGTTTTCAGCCACAAAGTGAAAGTTGTACCTGCCCAGCAAACTCCAGCTTCGGTAAGACAGGGTTCCAGAAACAGGCACATTGTATTTGGTTAGGCTATCTAAAGATGCATTGATATCGAAACCGCTATGGGCAAAAGAAAGGCCTACACCAGAATGGGCAGAAACCGCATATTCTGCCTTTGCAAACCAAATGGATTTGCCGTCCACACCAATATTTTTCCAATTGGGGGCCACAGTATTTTTCAATTTATTGGCGGCAGCGGAATTTAAATTGACCATTCCAATACCTGCATTCAGGTACAATTTACCGGGCACAAAACCATAAAGGTCATTGTCCCACTCCGCTTTTTGTTGCAATTTTAAAGGATCACCGGCTGCTAGTTTACCGGCAGCACTCCACACCAAAACCATCCATAGCTTTTTCATTTTATCCTCCTGTTTCTGATAAAATTACAACTGTCGTACCAATTCTTTTATAACGGAATATTGCCGTGTTTTTTGCGGGGTAAATTTCTCACTTTATTTTCAAGCATTTCGAAAGCCTGAATGAGTTTTTTGCGTGTTTCTTCTGGAAAAATCACTTCATCAACAAAGCCCCTTTCAGCGGCCCGGTATGGGTTTGCGAAAATATCGGCGTATTCTTTTTCTTTTTCCTTCAAGGCCTCAAGTTTATCCGTTGCTGCATCAATATCTTTCTTAAAAATAATTTCTGCTGCACCTTTTGCACCCATCACCGCGATTTCGGCAGAAGGCCAAGCAAAGTTCATATCGGCACCAATATGTTTGCTGTTCATTACATCATAAGCACCGCCATAGGCTTTTCGTGTAATTACTGTAATTCTAGGAACAGTGGCTTCGCTAAATGCATAGAGCAATTTTGCTCCATTGGTAATAATGGCATTCCACTCCTGATCGGTGCCAGGTAAGAAACCGGGCACATCTTCAAAAACCAATAAAGGAATGTTAAATGCATCACAAAAACGCACAAATCGGGCACCTTTTTGGCTGCTATGTACATCCAACACCCCAGCCAAATGGGCAGGTTGGTTTGCGATAATGCCAATGCTTCTGCCCGCCAACCTTGCAAAACCTACCAAAATATTTTCAGCATAATTCTTATGCACCTCAAAAAAGCTACCATCATCTACAGTATTTTCAATCACCTCGCGCATGTCGTAGGGTTGATTAGGATTTTCGGGCACAATGTTCATCAATCCAGTGCGTTCCTCATTTTGGATGTGGTATTCGGCTTTTGGAGGCATTTCCTCGCAGTTTTGAGGCATATAACTCAACAAACTTTTTATGTGTTGGATACAGGCTACTTCATTGGCAGCCGCAAAATGTGCCACTCCACTTTTTTGGCTGTGAACAGATGCCCCGCCCAATTCTTCGCTGCTTACATCTTCATTGGTAACTGTTTTCACCACATTGGGACCGGTAACAAACATATAACTGGTGTTTTCCACCATCAATATAAAATCGGTAAGCGCGGGTGAATAAACCGCACCACCAGCACAGGGACCCATAATTGCACTAAGCTGAGGTACTACCCCACTGCTCATTACGTTTTTGTAAAAAATATCGGCATATCCGCCCAGAGATACCACACCTTCTTGAATTCTTGCACCACCAGAGTCGTTTAACCCAATCATGGGGGCCCCATTTTCAAGGGCCAAATCCATCACCTTGCAAATTTTTTCGGCATGGGTTTCACTTAAAGATCCGCCAAACACAGTAAAATCTTGAGAAAAGACGTACACCAACCTGCCATTTACTTTTCCATAACCGGTAACCACACCATCTCCTGCAATTTTTTGTTTTTCCATGCCAAAATCTGCACTTCTGTGCTTTACAAAGGCACCAATTTCGCAGAAAGTATTCTCGTCCATCAAAAGGTCAATGCGTTCTCGGGCCGTGAGTTTGCCTTTGGCGTGTTGTGAGGCCACACGTTGTTCTCCGCCACCTATTAATGCTTCTTCTCTTTTACGCAGTAGTTTTTCTCTTGGGTCTCCCATGGGATTGCAAAAGTAGTTCGCACCGTTTATTTTATTGCTGGTGTTCGCAAATTGGACAAAAAAAAGCCTGAAATTGCTTTCAGGCTTTACAAAATCAAATATCTCTATTATTTGTCATCGGACAATGCGCCGATATCAAATAGCAATGAAAACCTCAACTGGTTGGCCAAGGGGTGTTGTTTGAAAAAAGGCACCAACATGGCTACATCTAAAGCCATTTTTTGGTATTTAAAGCCCAAACCGAAAGTGGCATATTGACGACCGCCTTTGTATTTGTTTTCGTAGAAAACACCAGCACGACCTACAAACTGATCCATATACCAATATTCTACACCAGAGCCTAAAGTAAACTCATTCAATTCTTCTTTTAACCCACCAGGTGCATCATAGAATGATTGAATCATTCCTTGTATGGTTCCCACATTAGGGTCGCGACCAGAGCCAATTTGTTTAACACCGCTAATTGTGCTGTCGCCACCGCGATAACTTTGAAGGTATGAAGGACGAGTAGGAACCAATAGTTTATTGATATCTGCGTAAACACCAATTTTGTTGAATCCATCAATTTCATGTTTGTAACCCACACCTAGTTTTAGGTTAGTTGGGATAAAATCACGGTTGTCTTTATCGGTATAGGTCATTTTACTGCCTATGTTTTGGATGTTTAAACCCAAATTTAATCCATCTTCTTTGCCTTTAACCTTTACTGTGGTTTTGTACAACAAGCTTACATCACCCGCACCTGCAAAACCTGGTTTCATGGATATACCATTTAAAACACGGTTACCAGCGATGTTTGAATAAATAAAGCGCAGGTTTACACCCATGCTGAATTTGCTGTTAAAACGCGTGCTATAACCCCCTTCGGCAGAAATTTCATTGGGGTTAAAATTCCCGGTAGGATTTCCTTCCCAATCGGTGAATTGTATTGAACCCAAAGAAAAATAGCGAATGGCACCACCAACTGCGCTGTTTTTGCCCATTTTGGAATATCCAGAAAGGTAACTAAACCCAACGTCTTGAACCAATTTCCTTAGCCATGGGGCGTAAGACAAACTGAATCCAGTTCTTTTTTCAGCGTTTACCAAATTGGCCATGTTCCATGAAACACTATTGGCATCGGGAGAAAAAAGCGCCACACCTGCATCACCCAAGCCAGCTGAACGGCTATCGGGGGTAATGGTGAGAAACGGCACCATTGTAGTTACAGTGTTCAATTGACCTGCCAACTGCTTAGAAGAAATTTGGGCATTCAAAGATGCTGCTGTTCCTATCAAAGTGCTTAAAAAGAGGTATCTTTTCATGTATAGAATCTTGGCAAAAATAGGTTTTCCTATTTGATAATGAGAATGAATCTGATTTTTTAGAGCATTCATATTGCTATTTTTTATCATTTGGTGGTTTTTCAAAAGGTTAATTTTTAATGATTTTGCCAGAAAACACGGCCGATCTGCTATCTTCTGCAATAAGTCTAACTCGGTAGATATAAATGCCGTTTATGGCCATGGCTCCGTTGGCATTTTTCCCATCCCATTCCAATCGGGTTTCGGTAGTATTTGCATCTTCAACGGTTTGGTCAAATTCCCGAATTTTTCTTCCTGAAACATCCACAATTTCAATATGGGCTGAGATTTTCTTTCCTGCCAAATTGTGGGTAAAGGCAAAATTCACCTGATCCCTAAATGGGTTTGGATATGCATAATAATCGGTTACCAAAAAGGATTCTTTAGCAACCACTACAAATTCAATTGAAGCTGTGGCAGAATTGTTATGAATATCCCAAACCTTGAAGGTAATGGTATGCTTTCCTTCACTTAAGTTGGCCAAAGGATAACTTGCCATTCCGCGGGTATAGGAATTTAATTCATAGCTAAAGTAATCATTCAGAACAAACGTTTGCTCTGCACTAGAGCCTTCATCCAATATGGCCACCATATCGCGCCCGATGCCCGAACCCGTAGCATTAATGCCACTTTCGTCATATACTTTGGCCAAAAACAATGCATTGGGTTCTACTATTCCCCCGCTTTTAAACAGGGTATCGTTCATAAAAAGCCTTACCCTTGGGCCTTCATTGTCGGGTGCAATATTATCCAAACTGCTGCCCACCAACAATTTTGCAGCACCACTGGCATCTACTTTACCATTGTGTGCGTCCAAAAACAATTTGCCTTGGGCCACATTGTAAGCGATATCTTTTGGAATGCTAAACACAATCGTAAACTGGCCATTTTCTACAGAAACTTCGCCTTTGTATATGTAACTGCTTTGGTCGCTAAAAGGAATTTTGATATTGTTCTTATCATTGTCCAGGGTGTATCTGGTTTGGGGTTTGTCAAAAAACTTTACCCATAAATTTCCATTAAAATCAGCAAATGGCTCACCACTTCGCTTTTGAATATGCCCTTTAATGGTAACCACAGAAAATGCCTTTAAAGTATCAGCAAATCCGCCTGCTGACTGGCCATTTACTGAATCCAATGCTATATGGTGTTCAGGAAACAACAACCGCATGGATGGATCTCCAAGCAATGCGAATTTATTGTCTTCTGATGTTGGATTTGGGCGGTTTTTCATTTTTTGGTACAATTCACCAATGGTGGGAACCGGATCATTGGGTTTGGGGAAACCATAATTGGTCCAGAAATCATAATTGATTTGAGAATTGCCATTTACAAAAACCAAACGTGTGGTAGACAGTAATGCAATAGCTCCTCCACTGGGATTGAGTATGGCCAATTCCCCAGCACTTTGCTCGGCAGGATTGTCGAAACGGCTAAATTCACAAGTGGCGGTAAATAAAACCGGCATTTTGTAAGGATTGGTCCATGAATTTACCATGGGTACATTGAGGATTTTCTCTTGGGCCCATCCACTTTCTCCGCCATGGCCTTGGTAGTTTACAAACAATCCCCCATTATTCATGGTGCGGTTAATGGCCTCACTTACCTCGGGGTATTTTTCTGTGTTGCCCGTGCTTACTTGCTTATACGCATCGGTATAAATTTTATTTACCTGAATATCGCTATGCTGGGCATCTATTTTAACTGCATATTTCTCCGACTCCTCAACGAATTCTCTTTCCCAGTCGGTATCCACATCGTCGCAGATAAATGTCAATTCAGTGCGCCAAGGACCCAAAGAACCCACAGAGGCATACCGTTTCAATTTGTTCACCACGCCTTGGGCTTCAGCATTCGTGCGGCATGGAATTCTGCCAATGGCAATCCACATTTTATATTGAAAATCAGCTGGGTCGCCGCCAACCGTATCGATGTAGCCATAAAAATCATCCAAACAAAAAGTTTGTGATTTGTAGTAAGAGTTGTAATGATAAATGGGAAGAAAGTTGGTATTACCTTCTACCCTATTCAAATGATCATAAGAAGTAGTGCCCATGAGCAAGGTAAATTTCAACACTTTTCCTGCTTTCAAAGATTTGTTGTATTCATCTCTTAGATAATCGCGGATCGCAACAATATCTTGTTGTCCAGCACTATACTCATTATATATATCTTGGGGATACACCACTTTAACATCCAGCCCATCATTTGACCTGCGAAAAGCGGCCAGATCTTCAGAAGCAGATTTAAAATTGGGGTGTGAAATGATGATCATTTCAGCAGCATCACCCGCCAACACATCCATTTGTGCCAATTTACCAACAACTATGGGTTTAAATGCTTGTTCTGGCTTAAACGCCACGAATGTTTTGCCCTTAGCAACTGAGCCATAGGCCCTAAAATAATCAAAACTACCGCTGTTGTGCGTAACCATAGCAGCAGGGGCCATTTCATTGGAGATATCCCAAACCCTTAACCCAGTAGTTGCCAAACGGGTTTCGATAAGCCCACTGCTAAAATATCCATCACTTCTAATAATTAAAGGGTTGTTTGAAGTTTGAATGGGCCTATTGGCATTGATTTCAACAAAATCAAGCCAGGCGGCACTTTCCGTATTGGGTCGGGTAACTTCAAGTGAAATATCTACTTTTTTATTGGGCGCGGAAAACCAGGTATTTCTAGCAGCCAACCTAAAACTCTCATAATCTTTGTTAAGGGCACCGAAACCTTGATTGAAGCGGATGCCTTGCACAGTTAAATCCACTGATCCAGCTTCATTTTTCATAGCACCGGCAAAAGAAACTTTCACAAAAACAGAATCACTGGCATCTGAAGGAACGCCAAATTGAAAATCCTTTCTCAAACCTTCATTGCCCAATTTCTCACCCAGCCAAGTGCGTCCCATACCTACAGGGTTAGAAATATCGCTATCATGAAAAAACACCCATTTGTACTTGTCGAGCCATTTTGAAGGGGCTGCAACCTCATCAGCATTGGTACTGAGTCTTAAGCCAGATGCCTCACCCACTCCTATATATAGATAACCCACATTGCTATAAAGGTTTCTTTGATGTTCAAAAACACGGGTACCCGCGTTAAAGGTCCATTTATTCGCAGAACCGGCATAGAACAAAATATAGTCACCTTGATCAAATTTGCCATCATTTCCATCTTCAACTGCGATAGGAATTTGGGGCATACCTGCTGTGTGGGTGCCATTAACTTCAGGCAACATACCACATTGGTGGCCTCTAAGTTGAATTTTGGCAGTGTTTAAAGTACCCATATCAAAACCCATTGAAGCCATGTCGTTATAATCCAAACGGTAGACCCCCTGATTTGGGATTTGCAGTTTTACCCAGGTTCCATTAGTGAAAACGCTTGTTTGGCCGAGCAAAGGAGCACTTCCAAACGCCATAAAAATCAACAATAAATTAATACGAATCGCTTTCATTTTGAACAGACTGCTTTATTAACTGCAAATCTCCATGAATATTGTGTATAGATTTCAAGGCATTTGTCATATTTCTTTCAAACAAAAAAATTTTTTCACTCAGGAAACGTTTAACTTTGTAACTTTGTCTATTAGCATACATATGAGCAAGAGATTACTTCTTCTGAGCAGTCTTGTGATTACGGGGGCAACATTTTCAGCGTTAAATGCGCAAGACCCTGAGCTTTCACAATACTATGCAGCTCCGGTTTACACAAACCCTGCAATGGCAGGAACAGCGGTTTGTAATTATGGCGCAGCCGGTAGGGTTGCCCTAAATTATAGGAACCAGTGGCCAGGCTTACCCGGAACTTTCCGATCGTTTGCCGCATCATGGGACCAACACATTCCATCAATAGGTGGTGGATTGGGTGCTATGGTGTTTACAGATATCGCAGGTTCGGGTTTATTAACCACCACTACAGTAAGTGGTGTTTACAGTTATTTATTGCCATTGGACCGTGGTAGGTTGTTTATGCGATTTGGTTTGCAAGGCGCTATCACCAATAAGAGCATTAACTTTAACCGACTGAAGTTTGGAGACCAAATTGTTCCAACCCAAGGATTCGTTAATCCTACAGCAGAGCAACAGCCCAGCAGCAGCATTACCTATCCAAATTTTAATGCAGGTTGGATTATGTACACCAGTAAATTTTATATAGGTGTAGCATCGCACAATATTATTGAGCCCAATTGGAGTTTTTACCAAAATCCTGATGAAGTATTGCCAAGAAGGTATACTGTGCACACAGGTGCTGTAATTCCACTAACGCGCAGCAAATTTGACGACGCCAGCATTTCACCCAATGCTTTGTTTATGAAACAAAGAAACTTTACCCAACTCAACTTGGGTTTCTATGCCAACAAAGGCGCATTGGTAAGTGGATTGTGGTTCCGCCAAACATTTGGACAATACAGAAATTCAGATGCCATCATTATGTTGATTGGTTTCCGCAAAAACAGGTTTAAATTTGGTTACAGCTATGACTTTACTGTAAGCGATGGACGTAGTGCTATCCCTTCTAGTCATGAGATTAGTGCCACTATCGACTGGTGCGTACCTCCGGGCAACAAACCGTTCAAACCTTTAAAATGTCCTGAATTTTAAGCAATTAATAAGCTAAATATAGAAAAGGTTTGGTTCAAAACACCAAACCTTTTTGATTTACAGTAAAAAAAATCAATATATTTGCGAAATATTTTCAATCAAACTGCGTTATACAAAACGAATGAATACTAAAAGTTTCGTTAATTACAGCTGGATTACTGCCACGGCGATTGCCCTGGTAGCTTCCTCATGCGGCAAAAAAGATTCCAGCCGCACCACGGGGCAATCCTACAACAACCCTAAGTGGGGTGGGTTTGCAAACCAGAAGTACAAGGGTCAGGAAACTGGTCCTGGTTTGGTACTGGTGGAAGGTGGAGCCTTTGTAATGGGTTCAACAGAAAAAGAATTGATGTTCAATAACGATAACGTTGAACGCAAGGTAACTGTGAATTCCTTTTACATGGATGAAACTGAGGTGAGCAATTTGCAATACCGTGAATACGAGTATTGGTTGCAACGCACCTTTATTGATTATCCTGAAGTGTACCAAGGTGCATTGCCAGATACCCTTTGCTGGAGAAGCAAATTGGCTTACAATGAGCCGTTTGTAGAATATTACTACCGCCACCCTGCTTACAAAGATTATCCGGTTGTAGGAATTAACTGGCAACAGGCCAATGATTTTGCTGCATGGCGCACCGACCGTGTGAATGAGGCAATCCTTGACCGCGATAAAATTGTTAAATACAACATCACTGCAGATGCTCAAAACGAGAACAACTTCAACACCCGCGCATACCTTGCCGGCCAATACGAGTTCTCTAAAAAGGGCAAAAAGCCGTTGAAAGATTATTCTAAAGCCAAAAATAAAGACCAAAAGCGTTACAAAGTAAAAATGGAAGATGGTGTTCTTTTGCCAGACTACCGCTTGCCTACAGAAGCAGAATGGGAATATGCAGCGCAAGCCAATATTGGTGCTACCCAATTCGACAATGTAGACCAAAAGAAAATTTACGCTTGGGACGATTATACCATCCGCATTAAAGATGGCAATGAGAAAGACCGTGGAAAAATTCGCATGAACGTAATGCGTGCTAAAGGTGACAATGGTGGTATTGCCGGCGGAAACCTGAATGATGCTGGTTTTATTACCACACCGGTTTACAGCTACTGGCCAAACAGCTATGGCTTGTATAACATGACTGGCAACGTGAGTGAGTGGACCTTAGATGTTTACCGTCCTTTGAGCATGGAAGATATGGACCAGTTCATGCCTTTCCGTGGTAACGTTTATCGCACTGTATTGTTGGATCAATATGGAGCTATTGAGCAAAAAGACAGCTTGGGCCGCTTGGTATACAGAGACGTTACTGCTGCTGAAAATGCGAACCGCAGAAACTACAAAAAAGCCGATAACATTGGTTTTAAAGACGAAGAGAACTATAACGATGGAGAAATGACCTACGAATACGGGGTTACTTCTATGGTAAATAACAAAGCCCGTGTAATTAAAGGTGGCAGTTGGAACGACCGTGTATATTGGGCATCTCCTGGTACCCGTCGTTACCTAGATGAAAAACAATCTTTATCTACCCTTGGTTTCCGTTGTGCGATGATTCGTATTGGTGCACCAATTGGTAACAGCAAAAAGAAATACAACCGCTTGCCAACTTCAGGTATCGATAAGAAAACCACTCGTAAGAGCCGTAAGAGTGCTACACGTTCATAATTTAAAATAACATTCATTCAGAAAATAATAAAAGAGCTGCCCAATGGCAGCTCTTTTTTATTGCTATCAAATAGCACGTATATTTGCAGCAGCAGTCTGTTCTGTCGCTGCAGGTTTAACCTGCGGAGGAAAGTCCGGGCAACATAGAGCACCGTGCTACCTAACGGGTAGGCGCTGCAAACGAAAGTTTGCAACGACAGCAAGTGTCACAGAAACAAAACCGTCTCGGCTAAGCCGAGATAAGGGTGAAAAAGCGGGGTAAGAGCCCACTCGTTGTGGTGCGAGCCACAATTGGGATAAACCTCACGGGTTGAAAGACCAAACATACCCGGTAAAGGGCTGCTCGCCCAATATTTGCAGCAATGCAAATTGCCGGATGGGTAGGTCGATTGAGCCTGGTTGTGAAATCAGGCCTAGATAAATGACAGAAATCGGCTTGCCGATACAGAACCCGGCTTACAGGACTGCTATTTTTTTTGGGTGCAAAAAGGGGAATAAAAAAGAATTGAATTTTTTTAAATTAGTTCTTGCCTTAGAAGCTCAATAAGAGTATTTTTGCACCACTTTTTAGGAGATTCTCCTAACAAAAGCAGAAGTAGCTCAGTTGGTAGAGCATCACCTTGCCAAGGTGAGGGTCGCGAGTTCGAGTCTCGTCTTCTGCTCCAAGAGCCCCGGAAACGGGGCTTTTCTTTTGCGCGTCGGGGTCGTCTTCTCTTCCCAGAGCCCCAGAAACTATGCTTTTCTTTTACACGTCGGGGTCGCCTTCTGCGCCAAGAGCATTGAAAACTGGCTCTTATTCTTTTGAATCCGTCTTCGATTTTTAATTCTGTTTGTTTAACATGGGTTGTTTTCATGCAATCGCCCTTTATCGCTTGCCACGGCTATAAATTGACTTTTCTAAAAAACTTGAACCTTTTAGAATACAATTATTTGAATTAAATGCACCTTTTACCCTTTGATTGGCTAATTTTGCGAAACCTATTACAGCATGGAGTTTGAAGCAGTTATTGGCCTGGAGATACATATCCAATTGGCGACCCAA
>JADYZD010000164.1 GCA_020853295.1 Bacteroidia bacterium
ATAGAAGCCCAAGAAAATTTTGGTTCTACAGATTTTACCGAAGACAATAAAGGGGGGTTTTTATATACTACTAATATAGGAATTATACGATACGACAATTGTGGCAAAGAATTATGGACAAAACCCGACAACGGATACTATCGTATTTTCTGTAGAAAAGGATTTGACGGATATTATAAATTTGGCACTGGATATGGGTTTTATGGTAATTTCAATATAGAAGCGGATGATTTACGTGGGAATAAAGTGTTTGATATCGCAGTAGATGATGATTTAGAAGTAAGGTATATCAGAGATTGGATTGATGATGTTAGCCGGAAACAATTTGTGGTTTGTGGCCTTAGATTTACAAACAACAAAGCAGATTCATTACAGTACTGGATAGCGGGTGCAGATTACACCGGCAATATATTGTGGCAAAATTATTTTACAGATACAGGAAAAAGCAGGTACTGGAGCCGGTTGTTTAAGAATACAAAAACAGGTGGGTATATTTTACTTGGATTGGATCAAGATGTTTATCAACGTTGTGAATGGTTTTCTGTGGATACCTTAGGGGCTATTATAAAAAGAGCACCAATTGAACCAAACCCCAAACCTAACGGGGCCGGCTGGCCGACCAATGGCTATCATGACTATCAAGTGTATAGCGGATATTATTCTTATCGGTCAGTATGTGCAATGAATGACACCAGCATTCTTGCCACTGTTTGGACACCCCAAAATGACTATGTTTTGTACCAATACAATATGGATTTGAATGTTATAGGTCGATTAGATGAGGGTTTTGGGTCATATATTAGCAGCGGATTGACAACAGGATATATTGCTGCAGGTGGTGAAGAATTTGGTTATTTTGATGAAAATAAGAATGAAAAGTTCACTTCAAAAGTGTTTAAAAACGGTCCAAATGATGAAATTTCAATAGTAAGAGTAAAACCCAGTAAGGATGGGGGGTACTATGGCATGGCTGTGGGTTGGAGGCATTTAAATGGCAATAGTACCAATGTTACGTATTTATTTAAAACGGACAGTATGGGCAAAATTTACAACCATCCACAATTTAAAGAAAAGGAAGCAGTTGCCATGTTACAGCCCAATCCGGCAAAAGACAAATTGCGTGTAGCTATCCCTTTTTACTATGGCAATGTAGAAGTAAAGATATACGACAGTAGGGGTTGTTTGTGGTTAAAAACAGAGCAAAATGAACAAGAGCATATAGATATTTCCGAATTGGCGCCAGGAATTTATTTTGTATATGCTAAAATAGTGGAAACAGGCGAAACCAGGGGAATGAAATTGGTGGTGGAGTGATGGGGTTGGGTTACAAAAAAGTGTTACTCTTTTTACCTAGATTACTTATATGTTGCTTTTCATTTTAGATGTTGTTTCTAATGAAACAAGTCAAATGAAAATGCCCGATTTTTCCATCAATGCCTCATAGGTCTTTGGTTGCTATAAGAATCTATGAGTTTTCTTAAAGCCGCAATGCTGTTGATTTCAGAACCATAAGTTTGCAGTACTGCTGTGTTGTTGCCATCAGCTTTCACAATTCTATCAAATCCATTGGCATCTAAGACCGCCAAATACCTAGAGTTGGCAACCGGAACTACCAATATACACCTGTCTGAAGCGGAGTACTGCAAATTCACATTTCCCATATAGTCAGCCTCATGTTTGATAACCAAGTTGTTATTGATGAATACCTGATATACCACAGTACCCAATTCATCGTTGTTTTTAGATAGTAGTTTAATGGCTTTGCTTTTGCCAGAGCCTGCATTGCTAGCTGCTGAGGAGGCAAATAAGCCCGCTTCAGCAATTTCAAAAGTGCGGTATTTGTTTTTGTCGAATTCCCCAACTTCGCTTCCCAAATCTACCCGTTCATAGGTGTTCCACTCGGCTTTTTTGCCTGTAAACACATCCCCAATCCATTGCCAGAAATTGCGCTTTTCTACAAAACTGTCGGTAACAGTTCTGCGGTTATCTTTTTCAGAAATTCCGGTAACAAAACCATCTTGTATCATGGAATTCCATGAGTACTTTATGTTTTTGCTGTGGTATCCTGCAAATGCAGTGCTGTTGGACAGGGTAAGGAAAGTAAATAGCAATGGTTTGCCTTTTTGGATAAAGATGTCTTCGCCTTGCTGTTTAAAATGCAATTCAAAAGCCCCATTGTTGAGCAATGCAGATTCGCCAGATTTCATAAATAGGCCTGCTGCAATCATGTCTGCCGCATCGGTGAAGTGGCGGAAAAGTACCATGTATTCACCCACAACCGGTGCCCCAGATTGGGTAGTAAATGCACCTGCCGGAATGGTGAGTACACTGCCGTTGCCCACGTTAATTTGAATGGGTGAAGCCGATGCTTTAATAATGATAGTATCAAATGGGTATTGAAGTTCCCAAGGCAATAGGGCTGTTTTTGAAACAAACTCAGGACTTGGAAATTCTGCCAAAAGTGGCATGTCAGAGGATTTGATATTGGCCGCTGAAAAGTCAATAGCCCCGGATTCAGAAGGATAATATTTTGTTTCAGTTTGTGGATGGTTAAACAAGACTTGTAAAGTTTTCTCAGGCACTTGTTTATCGGTATTCACCACTTCCATTTTGGCTTGATTTTGCACAAATGCAGGCACATGGGAGCCGACTGGAGTTTGTTGTGCAGGTGTGGCATCTTTGGAGAAATACCAAAAGCCAGCAACAGTAGCTGCGGCAATAGAAGCAAAACCCACAATGCTGCCAGTTTGGAAATACCAGGGGGTTTTTATTTTCACTGCATTCAAAAGC
>JADYZD010000165.1 GCA_020853295.1 Bacteroidia bacterium
ATATTCGACAGGCACATATGGTAAACTTGCCGGTAATCGACAGTATTTCACAGTTTCCCCAACTGCTTACCTTCCCGCATTTCGAATATATAAAACTCAAAGTAGTTTGGATTGCTGCCCTGCAAATTGGCATCATTGCCAGTATAGAGTCTCTTTTGAGTGTAGAGGCCGTAGATAAGATTGATGAGTTGAAACGCACTACAAATCCGAATAGAGAGCTGATTGCACAGGGAACTGGAAATATAGTAGCTGGCTTTTTGGGTGGATTGCCCATTACTTCTGTAATTGTAAGAAGCAGCGCAAACGTAAATTCGGGTGCTAAAACCAAACTCAGTGCTATTTTGCATGGTTTGTTATTGGCGGTGGCCATCCTTATTTTCCCGAAAGTGATGAACCTGATACCGCTTAGCGCCTTGGCCGCTGTTTTGATTTATACAGGTTTTAAATTGGCAAAACCATCTGTATTTAAAGACGCGTTTAAAAAAGGTGCTGCTGTATTTGTTCCTTTCTTGGCAACAATTTTCGCCATTCTATTATCGGATTTGCTCATTGGTATTTGTATAGGAATTTTGGTGGGTGTATTTTTCATTGTAAGGTCCAATTTTAAAGCTGCCTTGAGGTTTGCCGACAGAGATGGTGCCCATATGATACGGTTTGGGCTCAAGTAACTTTTTTAAATAAAGTAATACTGAAGAAGTATCTGGACAATATTAAAACCGGAGAATCGGTGGTGATTGACTTGTCGAGAAGCAGTTTTGTGGATTATGATATTGTTGAAATGATCAATGACTTTAAAGTACATGCACATACGCTTGACATCAGTTTGAAGTACAGTTTTAAAAATGAACTACAAAAACGTAAATTGAAATTGAATTAATGGAATCGCACATAAAATTATTGCTCAACAATAAAATTTGGGCCCAAGAAAAGTTGGACGAGGACCAAGATTATTTTGTAAACATGGCAAGAGAGCAAAGTCCTGAATACCTTTGGATTGGATGCTCAGATAGTAGGGTGCCTGCCAATGAAGTAATTGGAGCTGAACCGGGTGAATTGTTTGTGCACAGGAATATCGCCAATTTGGTGGTACATACCGATATCAACCTGTTAAGCGTATTGCAATATGCTGTAGAACAATTAAAAGTGAAAAACATCATTGTTTGCGGTCATTACGGATGTGGAGGTGTAAAAGCTGCCTTGGAAAACCACCACTTGGGCATTTTAAACAAGTGGTTGCGCAATATTAAAGATGTATACCGCCTTCACATAGAGGAAATTTTGGCATCGGGCGACGAAACTATGCAGTTGCGCAAATTGGTAGAGCTAAATATTAAAGAGCAGGTGCTGAATTTGGCCAAAACCAGCATCATACAACGTGCGTGGAAGTACGAACAACGCCCCACATTGCACGGCTGGGTTTATGGTTTGGAAGATGGAATATTAAAGGAAGTGTTCAAAATGGACTACGAGTCCGAAATTGATGCCATTTACCGCTACTCTGATATTTGATTATTTCTCTGGGGTATCGCTAGAGCCTTCGCCCTTACCTTCGCTGCTTACCCTGTCCAAACGCAGGTTTATCAATTCAATGATAAACGAAAATGCCATGGCGAAGTAGATATAACCTTTGTTGAAATGTTGGTCGAATCCTTCTGCCAATAACGACATGCCTATCATTACCAAAAAAGAAAGGGCCAATATTTTAATGGATGGGTATTTGTTTACAAAATTGGCAATCGGCCCACTGGCCATTAGCATAACAATCATAGACAATACTACAGCCAATATCATTACCCACAAATGGTCAGCCATACCGATAGCGGTAATCACAGAATCTAACGAGAATACGATATTCAGCAAGGTCATTTGAACAATGATGCCCGACCAGCCCACAGCATTGGTGCGTTCTTTTACTTCTTCAGAATACCCTTTTAGCTTCAAGTGTATTTCATGAACGCTTTGGTAGAGCAGAAACAATCCTCCAATAATCAGCATGATGTCCTTACCGGATATTTCATTGCCCACAATGGTAAATAAAGTGTGTTCCTGACGCCTCACCCAGTCTATGCCCATAAGCATAATGATACGCACCACCATGCCGAGTAACAATCCCACCCTGCGGCCTTGTTGTTGTTTTTCAGCTGGTAGTTTGGAAGCGAGTATAGAAACAAAAATGATGTTGTCTATACCCAATACCACTTCTAGGAGGGTAAGTATCCCTAGGCTAATTAGAGCTTCATTCGTGAATTGAATATCCATAGTTTCTCAAAGCGGCAAAAATAACGGATAAAGCATTATCTTTAGAAATAGCCACAAATTGATTTTGGTTTCGAAACCAAGTAAGTTGGCGCTTTGCGTAGTTGCGGGTGTGTTGCTTGAATTTCTCCAAAAAGAAATCTTTGCTCCAGGTGCCATCGATATACTGGAATATTTCAGCGTACCCTATGGTTTTTAACACTGGCAATTCCCTGAACTGTATCAAAGACTTGGCTTCATTTTCAAAGCCTTGATCCATCATGTCCATACAGCGCTGGTTGATGCCTTGGTACAACAAAGCCCGATCTGGATTTAAATAGAAATACAATACATCAAAGGGCAATTCTTTTTTACTGCCTTTTCTGAATTCAGAAAGTGGTTTGTTGCTGCTCAGTACAATTTCAAGTGCGCGTTTTACCCTTGCAGGATTGTTCACATCAATAGATTCTATTGCCATTGGATCTTTGGATTTCAACGCCTCAACAATACCTGATAAACCTTTTGATTGGTAGAGTTGCTCTACTTCCATTCTGAGTGAAGCTGGCGTTTCTGGGACCTCATCCATTCCATTAAATATGGCATTGATGTATAAACCTGTACCCCCACAAACTATTGCAGTGCCATTCTTTTCCAAAAGATGTTCAATAACAGGCAGTGCTTCTTTGGCATAGGTGCCCGCATTTAAATTGCTTTCCAAGCTGTGAGAAGCAATAAAATGGTGGTTGGCAGCGGCCAATTCGGACGCAGAGGGCCTGGCCACACCAATACTCAGTTCTTTATAAACTTGTCGTGAATCGGCGCTAACAATTTCTGTGTTTAAATGCTTGGCTAAAGCAATTGCCAATGTGGTTTTACCAGAGGCTGTTGGACCTCCAATGACAATTGCTACGGGCTTATTCATGCAGGATTAGGTGAGTTCACTAAAACCGTCGCCGGTAGCGAAATCATCATCGGTACCTTCGCTGAGTTCGTCAAACCCAAATTCGTCTTTTTCTTCCTCATCGTCATCCTCCACAACACCAGCGACCAATTCTTCTTCAGCACCTTCCATAATGTTTTTACCACCCTTGGCAGCTAAAATTTTAGCGGCAAGTGCATCAAATTCATTTTCATCGAGCAATTTGAATTTGCTGTCTTCTCTTTGGCGGGGCGCTTTGCCTTCGCTTCTGTACAACAAGGGATATTCCTTTTTCGGTTGGTCGTCGAACACCCCTTGCATTTCGCACAACAGGGTCCAGTTGGCAACAAAATCTGTTACGTAAATAAAGCGTTGGTGAGGATCGTTGATATAATCGCGGAGCCTGCTGTCTTTCATCAACACCGAAGGGTCTGAATTGTCGTCATTCTCGCCCATACTCATGTCTTCCAAACTAATTTCCATCAATTTTCTCCATTTGTCATCAGAGATATAAAAAGATGCAAATTCTTTTTTATCAAAGCCAATGGCATCCTGGATGGCATTGTGAAAATCCAGAAAATTGTGTGAAGGTTTAAAGTCTATCCAGCGGACAATATCCTCCATATCTTCAAACCAAATTTTAAAGCGGTAAATCATGAAAGTTGCAAAATTAGTTGAATTTTATTCAAATTGGCTTCAAATTTCTGCATTCTAAAAAGCATCATGAAATAATTATGACATGATGCTTTCATGCAGTTTCGTTATTTTCGCAGTGTTGAAATATTTAGTTTTCGCTTTTTGCCTCTTTTTTGCTGCTCAAGGAATTGCCCAAACTGGCGACATACGTGGTTTTGTATATGACTCTAAAACGGGTGACCGGATTGTTGGTGCCTTTGTTACCAACTCCCAGGATGGCCGGGTAATGCTATCAGATGATGATGGGTTTTACAGCATTGCGCGTTTGCTTACTGGCAAAGTATACGTTAGTGCTTGGGCAAACGATTATGATACATTTACCCAAGAACTGACCATTATGTCAGGGGTGAATTCCATAGTAGATATTTATTTGAACCCTGAGGTAAGGATTAAAGCCGCTGTAGTGGTTGGGAAAAGGACCAAAGAACCAGATGATCCCGGGCATACCGAGATTAAAGGTAAAGACATATTGCGCCTCCCTGCGGTCGGCGCCGAAGCCGATGTAATGCAATACCTGCAGGTACTCCCCGGAGTTGTGTTTAGCGGCGACCAAGGCGGACAACTCTATATTCGCGGTGGTGCTCCCATAAAGAATAGGGTAATGCTCGATGGCATGACCATTTACAACCCTTTTCACTCTATTGGTTTGTACTCTGTGTTTGAAACCGAATTGATTAGCTCAGCAGATGTATATTCTGCAGGGTTTAACAGCGAATATGGAGGCCGTGTTTCGGCTGTCGTAGATATTAAAACCCGTGATGGCAATAAAAATGAAATGCGGGGAAAAGTGGGTGCAAGTACTTTTACATCCAAACTGCTTTTGGAAGGACCTATCAAAAGGTTTAGTAGGGGACAGAGCAACAGCTCATTCGCGGTGTCGTATCGAAATTCATATCTAAAACAGTCCTCTAAATTGTTTTATAATTATGCAAATCCCGAAAAATTGCCATACAATTTTGGTGATTTGTTTGTGAAATTTAGCGTAAACTCTGCCAGTGGTGGATACGGAAAGCTATATGGATTCAGGTTTTCCGACAATGTGGCATTTCCAGGATCTACCAAATACAACTGGGTTTCATATGGTTTTGGTGGTAAATTCTTGGTAGTACCCGATCAAGCAAAAACAAAAGTAGACGGTTATTTTTTGTATTCTAAATACGATATTTCTCAAATTGAAAATGACGCAAGGCCTCGCAGGAGTAGTGTGGG
>JADYZD010000166.1 GCA_020853295.1 Bacteroidia bacterium
AGCCAGTTCTACCTCCGAAATGGTAAGTAGCCTTTTGTTTGGCGAAACCTGCACTGTTTTAGATACCCACAACGATTGGAAACAGGTAGTATGTGATTTTGATGGATATACCGGTTGGATTCCTGAATCGTATTTGAATGGCATAACTGAAGCCGAAGTGTGGGACATTGCCGTGCATGGACATAGGGTATCGCTTGTTGAGGGTGACCAAAGAGTGCATATTAGTATAGGAAGTACAATACCCAACAACCCGGAAATTGTTATTGATGGGCAGGTGTGGACCTTAGAAGACAATAGTGCCCACTATCCGCTAACACCTTGGCAAGTAGCGCATTCACTTTTACATGTACCTTATTTGTGGGGAGGTAGAAGCGATTGTGGTATAGATTGTAGTGGTTTATCGCAAATTTGCTTTAAAGTTTTTGGCATTCAAATAGCGCGGGATAGTGCTGATCAGGCAAAGCAGGGAAAAGATGTTGCATTTGGCGAACATTTGCCCAATGATTTGGCTTTTTTTAGCAATGCACAAGGCAAAATTACCCATGTGGGCATTATAGCTCCAGAGGGAATTGTACATGCCAGTGGTAAGGTGCGATTGGATGTACTTACTGCGGAAGGAATTCTCCATTCTCAAAGCAAAACCATTACCCACCAATTGTCGTGTATAAAAAGATTGATATAAGTAAAGCACTTATTCAGTATTTTTCAGAAATTCGCAGCAACAATGGCAGATTTACAGGCATTTACAGATTCCATTACCCAGGGTTACACCTTTGGGGGTGATTCTATAGTTTTGGGTGGGGCTATGCTCAATGGAGAGTCGGTACCAGGTTTGATGGTAAAGGCACCACTGAGAACATTCAACAGACACGGTTTGATTGCAGGAGCTACAGGCACAGGAAAAACCAAATCCCTGCAATGCTTGGCTGAGCAGCTCAGTCGCAAAGGGGTAAGTGTGCTGGTGATGGACATCAAAGGCGACTTGTCGGGCATTACCCAGCCTGGAGCCACCAATCCCAAAATAGAAGATAGGCATGCCAAATTGGGAATTCCATGGGCGCCAATTTCAAATCCATCTGAATTGTTGTCGATATCCGACGAGCCTGGAACCAAAATGCGGGCTACCGTTTCGGAATTTGGACCAGTGTTGCTTTCCAAAATATTGGAATTGAATGATGTGCAAAGCGGCACACTTTCATTGTTGTTTAAATATTGCGACGACAATAAGCTGCCCTTGCTAGACATTGCTGATTTGCGTAAAGCCTTGCAGTACATCAGTCAGGAAGGGAAAGATGAAATTGAAAAGAATTATGGTCTTGTAAGCACCACAAGCGTGGGTGCCATTATGAGGAATATCATTAGAATTGAAGAACAGGGAGCAGATAAGTTCTTTGGTGAAACCAGTTTTGATGTAGACGACCTGATGCGCCTGAGTGCTGAAGGGTATGGCATGGTAAATATATTAAGGCTCACTGATATTCAGGGCAAACCACAACTGTTCAGCACCTTTATGCTTTGTCTCATGGCAGAGATTTATGCAAGCTTACCAGAACGTGGAGATATGGATGCTCCGGAATTGGTGATTTTTATTGACGAGGCCCACCTTATATTTAAAGATGCCACCAAAGAATTGCTGGATCAGGTGGAAACCATGGTAAAACTCATACGCAGTAAGGGTGTTGGCTTGTTTTTCGTTACCCAAAATCCAGCCGATATTCCGGATGCCGTGCTAGGGCAATTGGGTTTTAAATTGCAACATGCTTTAAGGGCATTTACAGCAAAAGACCGCAAAGACATCAGCAAGGCTGCAGAAAACTATCCCATTTCAAATTTTTACAAAACGGAAGATTTGCTTACCCAGTTGGGTATTGGTGAAGCTTTTATTACCGTTTTAAATGAAAAAGGCATACCCACACCTTTGGTACACACCATGATGTGTGCCCCTGGAAGCCGTATGGATGTGATTACTGCAGATGAAATGAACAAAATCATTCGTTCATCGCAGATAGCCGCTAAATATTCAGAGGACATTGATAGGGAATCGGCCTATGAAATATTGATGAAAAAGATAGAGGCTGCCCACCAAGCAACTGAGGAAGAAAAAGAAAAAGAAGCTGAAGAAAAAGAAGAAAGTAAGCCAGCACGAAAGGAAAAATCCATTGTGGAGCAAGCTGTTAACAGCTCAGTGGGAAAAACTGTGGTGCGTGAACTTACCAGAGGACTTTTGGGGATTCTGGGCATTAAAAGTACAAGGCGCAAATCGGGTTGGTTTTAAGAAAATAGCATGTTAAAATTACAAGAATATTTAAATGAAATACGCAAGGAATTCCACTTGCGACATGGGTTTGAATTTGGATTTACCGAAAGCCAAAGCGAAGCCCATTTTGACCTAACTACCCAGGCCGCTATGCAGTATTTGCAGGGTTTGGCCATGAGTGGAAAGATAGGTGAATTGCAAAATATGGTGCAAGGTGGTGCCGATGCTATGCGCAGCAGCAGCTATTTTGCAGAGCTGATGCAAAAATGTGTAGATAGCTATTACGGACTAGATTGGGATAAAGACCGCAAGCAGCAATTGGCAGAAACCGCCCTGGGATTTGCATTGGCAGGCCTTAAAAAACGCTTTGATGATGGTGGGTTTAGTTCAGATACAGCGGGTGTAATGAAGTTTATTGGTCTTGATAGTGGCCTACTGGGCATGATGGGAAAAGTGGGTGGATTCTTCAATAAGTTCAAGAAGTAAGGTCACTCAAACAATTATTAATGAATACTTTGTGATTTCATTTGTCATTTAGTTTTGGCCATAAATGAATTGCAGTAAATGACAATGTTCTTAAGATTCACAATTTAGTTGTGATTACATTTGCGACATGGTTTTAAGGGCATTGGCATTTTGCTTGGGTTTTACGGTGTTGTTCGCTTGCCAGCAAGCGAAACCCGGTGGACGGTATATTTCAGACAAAGACACCACTTTTTCAAAAGACAT
>JADYZD010000167.1 GCA_020853295.1 Bacteroidia bacterium
AAGTGATTCTTCATCGGGCTCATTGCGTTTTCTTTGGGTATTGTCGGTAGCCAGCAAAGCATTTAAGGCCATACCATGAATATTGCCACTGGGTGTGGTAAAAGGTGAGTGTAAGTCCAGGTGGGCATCTACCCAAATGACACCAATATTTCCTTGGTCGAAATGGTTGCGAAACCCAGAAACAGCGCCAATGGCATTACTGTGGTCACCACTGAGAATAAGGGGAAAGTAACCGTGATTGAGGCTAAATTCTACACCCTTAGTAACACTGGCCATAGCATTGGAAAGGTATTGGATTTTTTTAGAATAGGGGTGGTCGGTAATGTCATCAATCTTGTCGTTCTGGTCGGGGATTCGGTGTATTTTTAGTTTTGAATCCAAATCGGGTCTTTTATGCAGCAATTCAGTAACCACTGCACCTGGGCCTATGCCAGCCCCACGTTTACCCGCACCAATTTCAGATGTAGCTGTTATTATTTCAATGTTTTTGCTCATAAAGAATTCGAAGCTCGCCAAGAGGAGAAAGGCAAAAATAATCTATTGCAATCGAATATCGGGCTTATTGATGTCTTTGCGTTTCCACAAGATATACGCGCCCATGTTTTTTACCTTTTCAAATTTCCCATTAAAATACCAATCGGGCGTATACCTGAAGCGGGTTACAATAAATACGGGTTTGCTTGTTTTTAAATTCATAAGGTAAAACAAACGGGCCTGTGTTTTGGGATTGGGATGCTCTTTAAAATCGGCTGTTTTGCTTAGCCATTCGCCCTTAAAATTGCGTTTGTTTTGTTGGGTATAAAAATAAATGGCATAGGTTTTAAATCCCCAGGCATCTACAAATACATCTTGTTGTTGCAATTTTTTCATTTCAGAAACGTAGCTGCCTTGCAAACTTATTGCTGCCTTGGGAATATAAATTGCCGAAATACTAACCGAAGCCACCAACACAACTACAAACAGCCAAGCAGGATGCAAACCCGTTTTGTTTTTGCGCATGGAGAAAATTACATATAGTGCTGCAACAATAAAGCCAATTCCGATGAGCATTTCTATTCCATTCCAAGCATTGTTTTGGGTAACAATTTCCTTAAAACTGGGGTCGGAAATTTTAGAAAATGCCAATTTTTGAAAAGCAGCATTCGCAAACAATAATGGTACAATGGTAAGGGCCAAGCCTAACACAAGTGAGACCAAAATGGCGGGTATTTTAATCCAAACGGGCATCACACCCCTATTGGTATACCAGCGATATACGGTGTTGGCTCCAAACCAACTCAATGGAAACCAACACAAGCTACTGTAGTGGATGATTTTGGTGCTTACAATGGAAAAAATGATCAATACAATCCAAAATGTACTGCGCATATAAGAAGACCAAATTCGATCTGTGCCGGAGTAGTCGGTATTTTTGAATAAGTGTGGCAATGCAAATACCGAGGCAGGAAAGCACAGGAAAAGCAGTACCAAAATATGGTAAAACCAAGGTTGGTTGTGCCATTCAATTTGTCCTTTTACCAGGGTAATTTGGTATTGGAAAAATTCCTTAAAAAACCAGGGTCCATTTGAAATTAATTCTGGTACAAACCACAAACTGGCCACCAAAAAACAAGCAAATACAGCCAAAGAAAAATTGAGAAAACCATTCCACACAAAACGGTAATTGAGAACCAATCTGCTGATCCAAACCAAGCCAATTATGAGAATGGCAACAGGGCCTTTAGTAAGCACAGCAAGGCCTGCAAACAAACCTGCCAATAGCATATTTAAGCGTGGATTTTCATTGGCAGTGCGCAATTGTTCTGATTTAAACAACTGATAAATAGCAATAAAAATAAATAAATTAAATATGGGGTCAATAATTCCCGACCGAAAATAAATGAAAGGAGCTAGGCTTCCCCCATAGGCCAATACCCAAAATATTCCTGTAAAATGGTTGCGTATTTTTCTTCCAAAATAATACAATAAATTCAAGGTAAAAATTCCACATACCGCATTGGGTAGGCGGGCGGCGAATTCATTGATTCCAAAAATTTTCATGCACAAAGCTTGCATCCATATAAATAGCGGAGGCTTCTCCCAAAAGGCTTCAAATCCTATTTGAACCTGCCTGTAATTTTGTGCAACCAGCATTTCACGAGCAGATTCGGCAAAATTTACTTCATCCCAATCAAATAGCGAATGTTGGCCCAAAAAAGGGAGAAAGAGCAAAATGCCCAAAAAAGTAATAATTACATGTATGGGCAGTTTACTTTGCATTTTTACGTTCAAATTTAAGATGGAAAAAGCGGTCGTGAAGGCGCCAAAAGACAAGTAGTATTAGCAAGGCAATAATTTCACCAGCCATTACATCGCGCAAATAATGCTGACCCAGATACAATCTTGAATAGGCTACGAGTGCAGCGGCAAAGGCACAAACAACATGAATCCAGCGCTTGTTGCTGACCAAAGCAATGATGCCAAAGCCAATGAAAGCGGCCGCGGTATGTCCACTGGGCATGCTATAATAACTGTGTATTTCAACACCAGCAATGGTATGCATATTTTCAATGCCCAATTCTATACGGGGCCTGGGTGCATGCAAGGTGGTTTTTAATAGATTAACCACTATGGCTTCAGTGCCGTAACACAATCCCATCCAAATTCCAGTTTTAACATGCTGCATGAGTGCAAGCCCGATGGCAAGAACCACCACTGGCCATTCTGCAATTTTGGTGTACCATTTAAAAAAGAAATCTAGGGTGGGTGAGTGGTGCGCATTGGCAAATGCAGTGGCACCCGCAGGGGCTGTGTTGACAAAACTCACCATTCCTACCAATAAAAATAGTATAGAAAAGAACCAAAAAAGACCTGCCCTGTTCAAGTTGGGCAAATATAGTATTGTGGGTATAGATTTCGAGATTTCAGACACAAAAAGGCAATAGATATTGGCAGTAAGCAGGATAGGGTATATTTCAAATTGCAGTTTATTTCACAAATCATGCATGAAAATTTTGATATATGCAGTTTAAACGCTTTTTTGCGACTTAGTAGGTAAATAAATTCACTTACCCCAAAATGTCCAAAGCTAAAACCCCAAATCGCGTTAAATTGGAGCTTGAGTACCCCCTCAGGTCATCGGCAAATATCTTGTATCAATACATCAGCAGTCCCTCGGGTTTGCAAAGTTGGTTTGCTGATCATGTGGAAGTTACCCAAGGCAAATACACCTTTCGCTGGGAAGACGGTACTGAAACCCTTTGCGAAATCATTAAAAATGTCACCAACAAGTACATTAAATTTTCGGTAATAAATGCCGATGCCGATGAATACTTAGAATTCAGAATCTCTCAGGACGCGATTACCGATGATGTGGAATTGATCATTACAGAATTTGTAAATGAAAGTGAGGAGGAAATAGCCGCCTCAGTTTGGGATTCTGCAGTAGACAATTTGAAACACATTATTGGGGCTTAAACAGCACCCAATTCTGCCAAAGCCAAGTAGGCAAACAATCCACAGCCGTTTTCCAAGGCATTCTCATCCGCATCAAACGAAGGGTGGTGTACAGAGTGCACAATGCCCTTACTTTCATTGCGCACACCCAACCTGTAAAAACAGCTTGGTACCTCTTGAGAATAGTAGGCAAAATCTTCGGCCGCCATCCAAATTCCCAAATCAGTTACATTTTCTGCACCCAAATATTCTGTGGCATTGAGCTGGCACCTTTCCGTTAATGAAACATCATTTTTAAGAAATGGATAGCCGCGAACAATATTGAATTCAATACTGCCGCCCATGCTTTCAGCGATTCCTTCAGCCATTTTTTTCATTTTTTCATGGGCTTCTGTCCTCCAAGCCTCATCCAATGTGCGGAAGGTACCTTCTAGCGTCACTTCAGATGGGATAACATTGGTAGCTCCTTGAGCAATCACTTTTCCAAAAGAGAGCACAGAGGGTATGGCTGGGTTGGCACACCTGCTCACTATGGATTGCAAAGCCACAATAATTTGTGCTGTAATGAGCACTGTATCTACATTAAAATGGGGCATGGCTCCATGTCCACCTTTTCCTTTTACAGTGGCATAGATTTCATCGGTGCTGGCCATGTAAAGTCCAGGCCTAAAACCCGTTTTGCCTTCGTTGATTTGCGGCATCACATGTTGTCCGATCATCACATCTATTTTCGGATTGTCGAGCACCCCGTCTTTTATCATTAAGCTGGCCCCGCCTGGCAGTTTTTCTTCACCAGGTTGAAATACCAATTTTACACTGCCTTCAAATTGGTCTTTTACCGCCAATAAAATTTCAGCAGCACCCAACAATGAAGTGGTATGCACATCATGCCCACAAGCATGCATCACCCCTTCGTTTTGGCTGCGGTATTCACGGCCATCATTCACCTCGGTAATGGGCAAAGCATCCATATCTGCTCGCAAGCCCACTACTTTGCTGCTGGGATTTTTACCCTCAATTACAGCAACCACACCTGTATTTGCCAGTCGTGTGGTCTTTAAACCCAAGTTTTGTAGGTGTTTTTCTACCAATTCGGCAGTTTTAAACTCCTGAAATGACAACTCAGGATTCATGTGAATTTGCCTTCTTATGGCGATGAGAGAGGGTTTTAACTCCTTAGCCTTGTTTTGAATGGTTTCTTTTAACGGCATGTTTTTTGCAGTTTGAATGGTATAACAGAACTTTGCAAAGTTAATCAAGTGAAACGTATTCAATTTTTGTTTCTATTCAGTCTTTTATTTTTAGGTGCTTGCGATAAGTTTAGCACCAAAAAACACTATACCCTAGACCCCAGTTTTAGAACTTTTTTTAATTATCAAAATGGCAGTGAGTGGAAATATTTTGAAGTTTCAGATACATCTAAAGTAGAAACGGTAACCGTTAGCGGCTATTTGTCGGGCAGAATGACTTGGGATGCATTTGATCAGGAATTCATTCAATATGATTTGGTTTCTGATAAAGACAGCACCCTAAAACTGCGCGCTGTTGCCGATGAAAACAATGTTGCCCGTGCTTCACTTTTGGTGAAAGATACCCTTTTTAAACAATGTGCAGAATGGTATTATGTTTCGGGTCAGTTTGCCGGCAGTGCTTTGGATTCATTTGTAATGCACCCCACTTATGTGCAAAACGGCAAGTCATATAACGAAGTAATTGAGCTCATACCCAAATCTTCTATACTTTTTAAGCGCCTATTTATCGCCAAAAGTATTGGCATCATTCGCAAAGAATTAAAATCGGGCAAGACATTTGTTTTGAAATCGTATCAGGTTCAATAAATTTGAACCATGATAGCCCCAAATTCCATAGAACAATTGCTCAATGTAGCGGCTGTGGAAGAAGTTGTTGGCGATTATGTAAGTCTTAAAAAAGCTGGCTCTAGGTACAAAGGTTTGTGCCCTTTTCACGATGAGAAAACCCCCAGTTTTGTAGTTTCCCCTACCATCGGTATTTACAAGTGTTTTGGTTGCCAAAAAGGCGGCAATTCCATCAATTTCCTCATGGAAATGGAAAATATGTCGTACGTAGAAGCCGCAAAAACACTGGCAAAAAAGTACGGCATAGAGCTGATTGAAACAGGTAAGGCCGATACCGATGAATATAAGGCTTCACAAAAACTGAGAGAAAATATCCAGGTAGTTTTAGAATTTGCCCATCAGTTTTTTACCGAAAACTTGTACGAATCTGAAGAAGGCAAAACTGTTGGACTTTCGTATTTTAAAGAACGCGGTTTTACCAATACCACTATGGAGAAATGGGGACTGGGTTACAGTCCCGGTGCTTGGGATGCACTTACCAAGAAAGCGGTAGAACAGGGGTATACCTTAGAGAATTTGGAGTTGGCAGGTCTCATCCGCAAAAAAGAAGATGGGGGCTATTTCGATTTATTTAGAAATCGGGTAATTTTTCCAATCTATGGTGTAGCAGGTAAAATTATCGCCTTTGCCGGTCGTAAAATGACCAGCACTGACAATGCACCCAAATATGTAAACTCACCAGAAACCGAATTATATAAGAAAAGCGATATTCTGTATGGGGTGTACCATGCAAAAAATGCCATAAAAGCCAAAAGCAAGGTATACTTAACTGAAGGGTATACCGATGTTATCACCTTAAATCAAAATGGAATTGAGAACGTGGTGGCGAGCTCTGGTACGGCATTAACCATTGGTCAAATTCGGTTAATTCGCCGTTTTACCCATGATATTACGGTGGTGTATGATGGCGATAAAGCGGGTATTAAAGCCTCGTTGCGGGGGATTAATTTGCTGCTTGCTGAAGACTTAAATGTGCGGGTAGTGCCGCTTCCAGAAGGAGAAGACCCAGATTCTTATTGCCAAAAATTGGGCTCAGAGGGTTTTCAGGAATATTTAGATAAAAACGAAGAGAACTTTATCTTTTTTAAAGCCCGTCTGTTGCTAGAAGGTCTTGAAAACGACCCCATAAGGAAAACAGAGGCGGTTAGGGACATCTTGGACAGTTTGGCTGAAATTAGAGACCCCTTAAAGCGCAATGCTTTAAATACAGAATTGGCCAGAATTTGTGGTATGGACGAAGCCTTACTGGCCACCGAACTGCAAAAGCTGGTAAAAGGCAAATCAGTACACACTGGTAAAGATATACTTGAAGAACTCAAGCAAATTACCGAAGCTGCTGGAGTAGATATGCCCACTGAACCCTTTACCGATGAAAATCAGGAAAGGGCATTTCTGCGCTTGATTTTGCTATATGGCGATAAAAAGTTTGATGAAGAAAAGGGCATTTTTGAGTTTGCCATGCAAGAATTGGCCAACGACAGTTTAATTCAATTTAACGACCCCATTTGCAGTTTGCTGGTAAGTGAATTGATGGCCAATATAGAAGCGGGTTTTCCGGGGCAATCATTTTTTACTGGGCATCCCGTTCCTGAAGTGGTTTCATGGGCAGCTGGTGTGTTGAGCACAGTGCATGAATTGAGCAAAGCCTACGAAGAGAATTACATTCATGTTACCCATGAAGATGACAATTACAAACAAGACTTGGTGGGCATATTTGTACATTTAAGGCGTAAAAAGTTAGACAGCCTCATCCGTGAGACCATCGAAGGACTCAAAAAAGAGGGAGTAGACATAGATGAGGTTTTTTTAAAATTAGAGTACCTGAATGATGTGCAAAAGCGCATTGCTGCTGAGTTAGGCAACGCCGTTTTTACCATAAATTGAGGGCATTGCCGGCCTCACTTATCCACAGGTTTTTGTACACAATCCACCAAACCCCAGCAAAACTGCATGATTGAAAATTTCAATTTTGTGGACAACGGTTTGTAAGTTTTTGTAAATCAGTGCGTTGCAATTAAAAAACGCGATTGGCATGGTATTTGACAATGGGGTGGTATGAAGAAACTGCTTTCCGCCGCATTACTTTTACTGGTACTTGCAGCAACGGCAGCCAACGTGAACTTGACCTGGAAACGTTCATCAAAAGCTGAAGAACCAACCATTGTTAAGGATTCGGTTGTCATACAGGGCGATACTTTAATGCTGGATTCTTTGTCCCTCTCGCTTAAAAAAATACCCAAAGCCCAGCATTTATACTCTGTTGCTAAAGTATCTGTAGGCAAATGGGCCAAATTGTTTACTGTTATAAAAATAGAAGAGAGTGGTGCCGATGGCAAAAATAGCTATTACGCCCGCACTTACTACAACCTTACTGGCATGCGTTGGCCTGGCACCGGCAGAAAAACCACTGCCATAGCCAAAGGCAACAACCACTACGCCATCTTTAACCACTGGCACGATTGTATGTTGGATTGGAAAATCTACATCGATGTGATGGAATCAAAATTCATTGCCAAAAACAACCGCGCCCCTAAAGATGAATATGAAATGGTAGATTTCATGTTTGGTTCTTACAATCCATATCAAAAATGGAAGAACGACATGTATTGGCTGCTTAGGCACTTTAGGTACCAGTAAAATTTAAATTCAATTACTTATACGAGGGGCTTTTGCCCCTTTTTTGTTTTAAATAATACAAGCTAAGTACAAGGGCCAATACTGACCAAAAGGTGTTGAACAAGAATACGGCTTGGTAACTGCCACCAGTTTTGTTGAATATGCTGCCTGTAGACAGTGCGCCTAGGATAATCCCAATTTCAATGGCAATGAACAGCATGCCCATAGCCCGTCCTCGGGTATTTTCGGTGCTGGTATCTCCACCCCAGGCAAATAGACTTGGGGCATTAAAGCCTTGTCCAAATCCATAAAAGGCAGCTGCGACAAAGAATGCCCACTTACTGGCAAAAAATGCAAGCAACAACAATGCAATTATTTGAAATACACTGCCAATTGCTGTGGCCAATGGCCGCCCAAATTTGTCTGATAATTTGCCACTGAATATCCGCACCAATAATGAAAATGCGATATACACGGCCAAAAACAAGCCTTTGTTTTTAAAACCCAATGTTTGGGTATAATCGGGCATAATGGTTAGAATAGATCCAATAGGAACACAAACACAAAGCATAATTAGCGTGGGCTGTATTGCTTTGAAATAGAGAAATCCACCCTTATGTCTGTGCTTTCTTTCAGGTTTTATGCGTGTTTCGGGCAAACTGGCAAAAATGAACATAGCCACCAATGCTAAGGCAGAAGAAATGATGTACATAGCCGGTACCCCAAAATATGCTGCAATCAAAGATCCCACTGCAAAGCCTGCCGATGCTCCGATGTTGGAAAACATCCCTTGCCAACCCAATGCTTCACCGCGTTTGTTATGTGGCACTATATCCGTTGTGAATGCTGTAAATCCGGTTGGGGCAAAGCCTGTAGAAAAACCATGGATAATGCGCACTGCAAAAAACAACCACACCACTTGGGTGAGGGGGTATAGCAAACCAGCAACTATGCAAAAAGAAGTACCACCCAGCATGCTCCATTTTCTGCCAAGATTGTCGGTGACCCAACCACTCAGCGGCCGTGCAAAAAGTGCTGCAAATGAAAAAGATGAAATGACCCAGCCAATGTGCTTGCCACCGCCAATTTCCCTGAGGTGATTTGGCAGTTCGGGCAACATGAGGTTAAAGGAAAGAAAAAACAGCAAGGTACCCACACACATCCGCCAAAATTCAGGTGGTGAGCTGGATTTGATGCTACCCATAACGGGCAACTAATGGAATACGCCTGCCAGGCCCAAAAGCTTTAGGTGTAACCCTCAATATTGGCGGAGCCTGATAACGTTTGTATTCATTTCTGTTTACCAGATTTATTACCCTATCAACCACACCCGGGTCAAAACCCAGTGATTTGATTTCATCCCTGCCTTTGCGGTCTTCAATAAACAAAGTGAGGATTTCGTCCAATAACGGGTATTCGGGCAATGAGTCGCTGTCTTTTTGCCCTGGTCGCAATTCAGCACTTGGTGCTTTGTGAATTATGGTTTCAGGGATGATTTCACCGTTGCGGTTGATGTATCTGGCCAATGCATATACTTTCATTTTGTACACATCGCCCAAGGGGCTAAGACCGCCACACATATCTCCATAAAGGGTGCTATAACCAACAGCCACCTCGCTTTTATTGCTGGTGTTGAGCAAAATATGGCCAAATTTATTGCTCAAGGCCATAAGCAACATGCCCCTTGCTCTTGCCTGCATGTTCTCTTCTGTTACATCAAAACTTTTACCACTAAAAGTATCTTTCAAAGTGTGGTTAAAGGCGTCGTAAATGTCCTTTATGGGTAGAGTTTTATAAGCATTGCCAAGGTTGTTCGAAAGCAATTCCGCATCGGTAACAGAACCATCTGAACTGAATTCTGACGGCATCAGTACGGGTAAAACATTTTCAGGCCCCAGTGCTTCTGAAGCCAAAGCTTGCACCACCGCACTATCTATACCTCCCGATGAACCCAATGTGGCTTGCTTAAAACCCATTTTTTGAAAATATTGTTTGATACCAAATACCAGTGCTGTGTGCAATGTTTCAATATCATCATATATTTCTGGTTCTATGGGAGATTCGTAAAAATCGCCATCCTTAAAATCTACATAAGCCAGGTGTTCTTGAAAATAGGGCAACTCACAAACGGTTTTGCCCAAAGCATTAAGGGCTTGACTGTCGCCTTCAAATATTAATTCTGTATGGGCGCCTACTTGATTTACATAGCAAATGGGAATTCCAAACCTACTGATGTTCCCTTCAAAAACCTGATCCCGCACTTTGCCTTTGCCTACATGAAATGGGGAAGCACTTGGGTGCAAGATGAGCTGCGCCCCTGCTTTTTTTA
>JADYZD010000168.1 GCA_020853295.1 Bacteroidia bacterium
ATGGAATTGAGGTTCCAGAATATCTAGTACACTTGAACAAATCATACCCAGTTTTAAAACAGACCTATGAAATGACCACTTTTGCAGAAACCCTGCCTTTTGAATATTCCATGCTCAATGGTGCTGCAAAACCCAAAATTACCACGTCTGGCGAGAACCAAACTTTAAAAATAGAGTCGGAAATGAATGATCCTGTAAAAGAGGAATATTTCATGATACCCGCGTCAAATGCCCCTAAGGTGAAAATTTCTTACAATTATAAAAAGTTTGAGAAATTTAATATGCATTTTGATTGCCAAGGAAAAGGCTTAACAGATGAATCTGCCACTCTTCTTGCTAAGAAAATGGTGAACAATAAATGGCATTCGAATGGTATTACTTATTTTTTTAATATCGAAAAAGAAATAGGTAAAAAATTAAAGAAAATGGACAATTTGGAAAAGTTGAAATACTTCTATTATTATTATAAAAAGAATTATTCCTTTTCTACATTAATTGCCAGCAGGGGGGAGGCTATTTCCAGCCAAACTTCTATGGAAACTACAAAATTGTTCCAAATATTTTGCGACCGTTATGGAATTCCTTATGAAGTGTTAATGTATTCACCGAGAAATAGTGGTGCCACTAAGAGTGCAATTTCAGGTGACAAGTTGCGCTGGGGATTGTTAGCCCATGTTGGAAAAGAAGATGTCTACCTTACAGATTTTGATGCGTACAGTGAATTTAATGTACCGGCACGTTTTATGTATGGTACTGAAGTGTTTTACGTTTCTCCTGCAAATGATTTTAGTAGTCGTTCAGCAGTGTTCAATGGCAACAATAATTACAATAAAACTGAAATCAATACAAAAGCCACAATTGATATTACAAAACAATTGATCAATGTATCGGCGGCGTATACCATAGGTGGTGAATTGAAAACCGAATATTACAGCATGGTAAATTCCACTTCGGATTATTTTAAGGTTTATGATAAACTCACTGGTGATGGTAAGGAGGAAGAAGAGGATGAGAATGAGTTGAATTTTATGCGTATCCATTATTACTCCGATGATTTTAGAGAGGTTGAAAAACAGGATGAGGAAAAAGAACGCTTGAGGAAAAGTTTTGATAAAATGGCCAGTAAAAATAAGAATGAAACTTATGAAGAATTTGTAGAATCCATGTATCAAGCTGAAGCGGAGGTGACCAAAGTGAACAATACCAATACTGGGATTTCTACCATCAATTCTAAGGAGCCTGAAACCATTGAATTTGCAGTTGACCATACCTTAAAAAATACGGTTCAATTGGTAGGTGATGGTGCTTTGGCGGTTGAATTGGGCCGTCTCATTCAAACCCAAGCAGAATTGGCTGGTTTGGATGACCGAAAAAGGGTAAATGATATTGATGTAAACTACCAAAAACAATACATTCAAAAAATTGAGATTGCCTTGCCTGCAGGTTATGTTCCAGTGAATTTGGATGATTTTAATACCAATGTAGATAACGACCTAATTGGTTTTGTTTCAGTGGCAAAGGTGGAAGGAAATAAATTGATTTTGACCAGTACCAAGACATACAAAAAAGTACATGCCGATCAAAAAGAATGGAGCAAAATGATGGAAGCTTTAGATGCCAGTGCGCATTTGTTTCAAAAGAAATTGTTGTTGGAAAAAACAAATTAATTAAATTAATCATGATGAAAAATACTTTAAAAAATATATTGATACTCTCTGCATTTGTTTGTGTTGGTAAATCCGCAGTTGCACAACGGTCATTTGTGGGTGCAAGTTTTGGTTTTAATTCCTATAAACTCAACTTTGAGGAAGAGAGTATTGGCGTTACCAGCATGGCACCTTCCATACATTTTATGCGATACAGCAGTGTTAGAAGGGGATATTCTGTGAATGCTTCACCTATTTATTTGGGCAATGTGAAAACCACCGATAACGCCACTTCCAAATCAACTTCCGAAAAATTATCGGGATTTGGATTGGGAGTTTCTGTTTTCGGTTTAATTGGCACCGATTATCAAAGTAAGTTGGAATTTGGACTCATTAATACGCTTGGATTGGCACTATATAAAAATCAATATTTGGGAGCTATCAATATGGATTTGGGAGCCATGGTGCGTTACAGATTGAATTCAAAAATGAAATTACAATTGCAAACCAATCCGATTACTTACAGAGATTTTAGCACCCTAAACATTAACATGAATGCCAGCTTGGGATTCTATTATGCCCCTTAATTTCCTGTAACTTTAATGGCTTTTTTGGTTTCAAAAAAAGGAAAATCAAAGTAATCTGAAATCTGAAATTGTTGAAATTTCACACCTCTTTTTTCGGTGAGCAATTCGTTCATTTCTTCTGCCAAATCTCCACCTTTTAATAAATAGAATTGAGGCTTTTGAAGCCAATGCCCTTCCATCCAATTCCATAGACTGAGCATGGGGGCTACTGCGCGGGCTACGGCTATGTCACATTTAATGTTTAATGCCTCAGTTCGAGAGTTTAAGGCAGTTACATTTTGTAAATTTAATATGTCGGCAACCTCTTGTACTGCCCTTATTTTTTTACCAATACTGTCTACCAAAAAGAATTGTACTTCCGGAAACATAATGGCCAATGGTATGCCAGGAAATCCACCACCTGTGCCAATGTCAATGACTTTATTGGCTGCAGGAAAATCAAAACACTTTGCTAGCGCCAAACTGTGCAGCACATGGTGTGTATAGAAATTTTCAAAGTCTTTCCGGGAAATCAAATTCACCATTTGATTCAATTTCTCATATATGCCATTTAATTTGGCAAATTCTGTTATTTGCTTTTCTGTTAAATGCGGGAAATGCGCGGTGATGATTTGATGCGGTGCTACCATTTGGGTTTACGTGCAAAGAAAGCGCTGATTCCGAACATCACATAAAAACATAAATAAATTGCGGATAGAAATGGAATCCAAGGCCTTAAATCTTTTGAAACAAATAGTGCCGATTTTTTGCCTTTTACAATCCATTCAGGAATGAATTTAAGCACCAAAAGAGTCAGTGGGTACCAAAATGCTGCACCCAGCAATGCCCACACCATTAAGTTCACAAAAAACAAAAGCTGAACAATTGGAAAAACAGAAAGCATTCGTTTGATATCCGATTTATAGAATTTCCCTGTCCATAAATGCCTTTGTTTTTGTTTCCACCATGCACTCCAAGTGGTTTTGGGTATGGAGTAAGTAAATGCATCAGGTTGCAAGCAAAGGGCTGTGTTTGCCTGTGTTGCAGCAGATTGTACGAACAAATCATCGTCGCCTGCGGGAATATGCGAATGGGTAGAAAATCCATTTACCTTGTCGTAAATGTTGCGTGTGTATGCAAGATTGCGTCCAACTCCCATATAAGGTTTTCCTTTAAATGCAAATCCGAAACAGTTGAGTGCACTTACCAATGTTTCATACCGAATGAGTGCATTTAATAATCCCTTATTTGTATAGTAGGGTGAAAAACCTATACACACTTGTTGTTGCATCAATGGGGCTGTCATAATGCCCAACCAATCTTCAGAAGCTGGTGTGCAATCGGCATCAGTGAGTAAAAATTGGTTGTGTTTGGCTTTTTTGTATGCAAGGGTAATGGCAATTTTTTTGCCATGCATTTTTACGTATTGTGGATCTAAAAACACCAATTTTAATTTGGGTTCAAATTCCATTTGTTGCACAATCCATTCTGAAGTGCCGTCAGTACTTCCATCATCGGCCACAATTACTTCAAAATTTGGATGGTTTTGTGCCAACCAAAGAGGGAGATTTTTTTGCAAGTTTTGCAATTCATTTCGGGCGGCAATAACCAAAGATACAGGGTTGGCAGAAGAAGGGGAGAGGTTGGTTTTTTTGATTTTATTAAAAACACCAAAATGATAGTACCAAGAAATAAAGGTGAGAACAACCAATGCACCGCAAAAAGCATAGTCCAGCGGTCCGAAAACGGGCAATAACTTTTCTATATCCACAATAAAGTTCAAATTTACCTTGAACTATCTTTCGACCATTCACAGGTTATGCACCAAGCTTAGTTTCTAAAACCTATGCCTCCAGGAGTACTCGGTTTTACATCGGTTCTGAACTCGTCCACATCTTCAATGGTTAAGGTAGAAACAGTTTTTTTAGTTTGTTTCGCTTTTGGCAGTTCACTTAAGCGCAGGTGCTGGTTGCGCACAGCTTCTTCAATTACTTTTCGAACACTGCGTCCATTGCCAAAGTACTTGTCTCTGTTGGTGTACATGTATTCTATGTAATTTTTCAAGTGTTCTCCTGCTTTGGTATCGCAGGTGATACCACTTTCAGAAAGTTGGTTAACAGCAATGGTATAGAGTTCTTCTGGTGAAAAATCTTCGAAATTAAACACCCTATCAAAGCGGCTTTTTAGGCCTGGATTTGATTCCATGAATTTTTCCATGTTTTGGGTATACCCAGCGGCAATCACAATAAATTCGCCCCTTCTGTCTTCCATACGCTTGAGCAATGTTTCTATGGCTTCACGTCCAAAATCATTGGAGCCACCATCACTTAAACTATACGCTTCATCTATAAACAAAACACCACCTATTGACTTGTTAATAAGGTCGGATGTTTTGATTGCTGTTTGGCCAATATAGCCGCCTACCAAGCTTTGTCGGTCGCATTCTACCAAATGGCCACGTTCTAGTATACCCAATGCCTTGTAAATCTGGGCAAGAATACGGGCAACGGTGGTTTTTCCAGTTCCTGGATTGCCACTGAAGATGCTGTGTAAGCTAAAAGCCTTACGCACATCCTTACCTTGGTCTTTATAATACCTTACCAATTTTACCAATTCATCGATATCACCTTTAACTTTATTCAGGCCAATCATTTGTTTCAGTTTTGCTGTGCTTTCTTTCAGCAATTCTTCATCAATTGGAATATCGGGTAATATGCCTTTAGCTGTGGCAAATATTTTGTTCAAGTCAGCTGATTCTATGGTTGAAAGCGCGTCTTTGCTCAATTTTTCGGGATGGTCGGTTTTCATGATTCGCAAGCCAAGGTTCATTTTAGCTTCGTCAATTAAGCTATTTACCAATCGTGCATTTCCAAAGAATTTATCCCTATCTCTATATTTATCTACCAAGAATTTGTTTAGGGTGACTCTAGAATCTTCGCTAAACATAACGCCGCGTTTTGCTGCAGCAAATTCCGCAATTTTAATGAGTTCTTGAGGCACATAATCAGGGAAGTCATAATACATATTGAACCTGCTTTTCAATC
>JADYZD010000169.1 GCA_020853295.1 Bacteroidia bacterium
CTTCGACATCAATGCCATTCTTTTTTCAATATTGTTCAAACTGCTTTTTAAAAGTGGTGTTTGTTCCAATTTCATCCCCCTGCCATTATCGGTAATGGTTACCACCACTTCAGATTTTTCTGCTTCAAATGCAATATCCAACCTTTTATCGACATCAGGCATTCCCACCCATGCATGTTTAAATACATTCTCAACTATGGGTTGTATGAATCCTGCTGGAATAATAAACTCTTTGCTGGGTCGGTTTAGTTTTAACTGAATTCTGTGCTTAAAATTCGCACCCGCCAGCACACCCGCCACACTAATATAATTCTCCAACATCGAAACCTCCTCCTCAATATTGGTAAACTCGTGCTGGTTGGTTTCGAATTTCTTCCGCATCAACTGTCCGTATTCCGACAAAATATCCAAGGCTTCGTTCTGCGAACCTTTAATAATTCTGAGCTGTGCCGATGACATTAGATTCGCCAAAAAGTGCGGATCTATTTGGGCACTCAATGCTTTCATCTCTGCCTTTAACAAACTGTTTTGTGATTCCAAACTCCGTTTTACCCTATTGTTGTTCCATCGAAGTACCAAAAACAAAACAGTAAAAAACAACAATCCGAATATCATTTTGGCCCATATCGTTTGGTACCAAAATGCGTGAATCACAATCCTCTTGTACATTACTGCACCCGATTCTCCGGTTTGCAAATCGTGGATTCTCAATTCCAATACATATTCTCCGTAATTCAAATTGGAAATGCGAATGGGTTGAAAAGCGCCAATAGAATACCAAGACTTATCCAAATTGTTGATTCTGTACTGAACTTCGTAATTGGAAACATGCACAAAATCTTCAATGCCCAATTGAAACTCAATATCTGAAACCCCAGCAGGAACGTTATACACCAAGCCTTCTTTTGTATTTTCCTGCTGTTCCAATCGGATCCAGCGGGTATTGAAATATTTAAAACCGGTTACAAATAACTTTTGATTCCCGGTATTAAATTTTGAACTGTTGGTATTGACCACAGAAATTCCGTTTAATCCTCCAAACCACAAGGTAGTATCATTAATTACGGTTGATGAAGGGGTATTGTATTCCGTATTTCCAGTGCCACTTTCTGTATAAAATATTTTGTATTTTTTTGTCTCTAAATTGTACCTCACCAACCCATTGCCCGTACCTGCCCATAGGTCGCCTTTATAGTACAACAAGGTATATGCATTTTTAGAATTGCCGTCAAATGGCCATCCTTGAATCACCTTTGTATCCTCCGCTTTTGCATTCAGCACCAAAGCCCCGCCGCCAAGTAGTCCTACTGCAAATTGGTTTTCATTCATTTTCACCATGTGCAATACAAAATCACTGCGCAATTTTTTAATGGAATTCAGCTTTAAATTGTATTCATACAATCCGGTATTGCCACCGAAATAAAAAATATCCTTATCCATTTGAATTCCGCAACGGAACAAGCCAATATTGCTGTTCTCGGACAACAAACAATTCCTCAATACCCCTTTCTTAACATCCAATTCTCTAATACCAGACCCATAAACCAAAACCTTTCCTGGGGTTGACTTTATGCTACCGTGGTATAAAAACACCCTCTCCTCCGTTTTGGTAATTTTTGACAATTGGTAGGTTCTTTCATTAAACCAAGCACATTGTTGGGCATCAGAAGTCAATAAAATAGAATCAGCATTATACCGCATGATTCCATAAATTTTAAATGGGAAAGATTGAATAATTTTAAATTTATCATCCACTATGGCAAAGTTGTTTTCCATAGAAACAATGCGCTTATTTCCTGAAATAGCCATTATTCCCCTGGCACTATAATGAGGGAATTTGTTTTGAAAATTTGATTTTTTAGGGTAATTGATAAATACACCAGAACTGCCCACTATCCAAATAAAACCTTGATTGTCTTTTAGGATATATTTTATTTTATAACGCGCGGGATTCACCAAAATATCCGAACTGTCGTTCCACTTTAAGGTTCCAAAAAAATTCTTCTTAATTGCTCTTGGTATGTTATTGGCGCCTAGCAGGTTCAAATCAATTGGAGTATTTAAGGGCATGTGTTCCAACTGGTGCAGTGTAAATGAATCCACAATTTGATTAACGTCTGCATGATAATATGAATACACATCTGCATTGGCAAATTTTGCATCTGAACGCATCTTAAAGATGGGGGTGGTATTCTCATTTTTATCAATACTGTAAAGCCAAGATTCACCTTTGAAATATCGAAACAAATAATTGCCTTCAACATTGGTCATCTGATACGCCAATTTGATACCGTCAGCTTTCAGATTAAACACCAAACACTGTCCTTTATACGTTAAAAAAATGCTGTCATTATTCCCCAGCTCTACTGCTGAAATCCAATTGGCCCGGTTATTTACAGTTGGCAAATCATAACCAAACACTTTGTTTGAATAAGGCTGATATATATAAAATTTATTGCCACCCAGTATCCCAAATACATTGGGCTTTAATTCAGTAATATGACTAAACTCGCCCTTGTTAAAATGGGCATCAATGGTTACCTCATTTCCACTGTATTTGTAAATTCCAAAAGACGTAGCTAGCCATACCAAGCCGTAGTTGTCCCTGCATACTGAATGAATTTCTGCGGGTAAATTTTTGCAATACCGAGTAAGGGGCTCAGTAACCGTAGTTTTCTGAGCCTGCACAGCAGCATTCATACCCACCAAACCTATGGTTAGCAGCAGAATTCTATGGAACAATGACCTTCCTATATGGGAAGTAAATTTCTTCAAACCTTGGAGCAACGCAATATAGTCAAAAAACATGCCTAAGTTCAAGAATATAACAAAATTGGCCATCTTCGTTATACTGCAACTCAAACAAAAGGCCCGTTTTTTTGTTTAAATTTGCAATTATGGAAGAAACCATCATCAACCGTGTGGCAGGTAGCGGAATTATCACTTTCAATTTGGAAGATTACTACCACAGCGGGCCTCGCAAAATGATAGATATCAAAGAGGTGCTGTTTATGGGGTTGATTCTAAAAGAAAAGGATTTTAGAGACTGGACCAAAAACCACGATTGGGAGCAATACCGCAATTGCAATGTACACATCACTTGCAGCGCAGATGCCATTATCCCCACTTGGGCGTATATGCTCATTGCCTCAAAACTCAACAACATTGCCCATTTTTATATATTCGGATCTTTACAAGAATTGGAAACAGCATTATTTATAGAGGCTTTGGGCAAAATTGATGTAAATGAATTTACCGACAAGCGTGTGGTGGTAAAAGGCTGTGGAGATATCAAAATCCCCGATAGTGCTTATGTAGAAATCAGCAGGTTGCTACTGCCTGTAGTGAAAACCCTCATGTTTGGCGAACCTTGCAGTACGGTGCCGGTGTTTAAGAAATAGTTTATAGTTGATAGTTTATAGTTGATAGTTTATAGTTTATAGTTGAGAGCCTGCCCGAACCTGTAGGGGGCGGGTTTATAGTTGAAAGTTGAGAGTTTGTCGATGCCTGAATAACGTTGACTTTTTTTTTTAAATAATCCTATAAATCTTCAACCTATTCTCTAGGATTAGCAGCTTAGGCTGCCGAATTCAAAAAGTTTATATTAATTTTGAAAGAGATGTCTGAATTGGTCGAAAGCAAACCAGATAATATAATTTTAAAATCAAAAGTAGTTTTATATTTCTTTGTACTTTTCATAGTGTTTCCAATTATTAATTATTTAATAGTTCAAAATCAAAACAAGAAATCAGAAAAAGCAGTATATAATTTTTATCACTCATCCTTACATTGGATGGTTGTAGACAAGTACATAGACACAAATGAACACATGGGTCGTAATTTGACTGTTACCCCTTTGGATAAAGACAGTCCATTTTTATTTATGACCAGTAACAATAGGCTGTCATATACACTATACAACCAAATTGGTATTGGAGATACACTTAGAAAAAACAGCAATAGTTTAACAGTAACTATCAGCAATGGTTATAAGCATATTATTGTTGAATCGGATACCTCATTTATTACTATTGAATTTTTAAAAAAGTACGGAAATGGATCATCTGAAAGTCCTAAAAGATAAAGCCAGAATTGAAAAATGCACATCCCCTAATTCCACAATTGTGAATTTAATTAATACAACGAATCTCAGACATTTGAGATGTGCCAAACAATTTTCGGTGGTTTATTTAGCATTTAAAATTAGGTGATTAGAGTCGCGATAGCTATCGGGAGAGATTAGGGATTAGGGATAAGAGATAAGGGATAAGAGAATAGGGAATAGGGGAATGGAAGTTAGATGTTAGAGGTTAGAAGTTAGATGTTAGAGGTTAGAAGTTAGAAGTTGGGGAGTAGGGGTAAGGGATGAGGGGTATGGGATAAGGGGAGTGGAAGTTAGAGAACAGAGAATAGGGATAAAGGGCATGGGATAGGGGAATGCGTTTTAGAATTAATCCTTAATCATTCACAATTCACAATTGATAATTCATAATTGATAACTAATCCTTAATAATTAATCCTTAATAATTGATCCCGATGCTCCACTTCGTTCCGATCGAGGATGAATTCCGCCAGCCAAATTTTGTTCGTGCCTCCAAATTTTGGGGCGTCATTCATAATTGATAACTGATAATTGATAACTAATCCTTAATCCTTAATAATTAATCCTTAATAATTAATCCTTAATAATTGATCCCGATGCTCCACTTCGTTCCGATCGTGGATGAATTCCGCCAGCCAAAATTTTTCGTGCCTCCAAATTTTGGGGCGTCATTCATAATTGATAACTGATAATTCATAACTGATCCCAACCATACTCCCTTTCTACTTTGCAAATTTTGACATTATAGAAAGAGTACCACTTTTCATAACCCAATCTTTGGGCTTCTAAGTGTTCTGTATGGGCTTTCCAAGCTTTGATGTCGTCCAGTGTTTTCCAATAAGATATGGTAATACCAATTTCATTTCGGGCATGGTCCATTCCCAAAAAACCAGTTTGGTCTTTGCACAAGGCTTCCATGCGTTCCGCCATGTCGGAATACCCATTGTCGCCTGCAGTTCTCTTTGAAGTGAAAATTACAGCGTAATATGGGAGCTCAGTCAGCTGCAAATCAGTTTTCGGGGTAACCTTTGCTCACCCAGCAATCAATAATGGCGATATTGGCATCACTCAATTTATTGCCGCCTTGTGGCATGGCCGCTGCACTGCTTTGGTGCTTGATACTGGGCAATAATTTGCCATTTTCAGTAGCATTTTTCACCTCTGTATAGGTAGTTAGTGGCAATGAGCTATATGCACCGCCTGGTTTGTGACAAACTGTACAGAAGTCTGTCATAATAGGCTTTACATGGGTGTTGTAATTTTTCGGATTGGTATCGCAAGTTTCGGTAGTTGGAACCGGTTCTTTTGACTTTTTACAAGCAGAAACCAGCGCCAGACCGAATGCTGCCACAAACATTGCTGTTATTAAAATTTTCTTTCTCACACTGCGAAAATATGGTGTAACACTTATAAAAAAACGGCATTTTTGCAGAATGCGTCATATTTTTATCATTTTGCTTGTTTCCTTTGCGGTAGATATGGCCCAAGCAAAGTCTAATACCACTACCCTTTCTTACAAAATTGAGATTGATGCACCCCAGACCCATTACGCCAAAGTGCGGATTTCCATAGGCAACTGCAGCAGCAATTCTTTGAATTTTAAAATGCCCGTTTGGACCCCAGGCAGTTACCTCATTCGCGAGTTTGAAAAGAGTGTAGAAGCTGTTAAAGCTTACGAAGGCAATAACGAAACCAATTTCGAACACAACGATAAAAACACCTGGACAGTAAACAATACCAAAGGAAAAAATATTACCCTAGAATATAAGATTTACGCATTTGAACCTTCAGTGCGCACCTCTTTTATCGATGCCGAACATGCGTTTTTACACAACACTTCAGTTTTTATGTGCGTTCAAGAATGCATGGAGCTCAACGGCACGCTGGAGTTGTCTTTTCCCAATTCATGGAAAAACCTGAGCAGCAGCATGGATGCAGCAGGAAACAATACGTTTGCATTTAAAAACTACGATGAATTGGCCGACAGCCCAATAGAAATTGGAAATCATGAATTGCTGAACTTTGAAGTTATGGGTGTTCCGCACCAAGTGGCAATGGTGGGATTGAACAATTGTGATTTGCAAAAATTCACCAAAGACTTACAAAAAATATGTGAAACCATGGCCAATATTATTGGCGTGCATCCCAGTAAAAAATACCTGTTTATTGTGCACAATGTAGAAGCGGGTGGCGGTGGATTGGAGCATGCCAATTCATGCACGGTAATGATGGGCCGTTGGAATTGGATCAATGCCGAAAAATACCAGGGCTTTATTGGTTTGTGTGCCCATGAATATTTCCATTTGTGGAATGTAAAACGCCTGAGGCCAAAAGCACTTGGTCCATTTAATTATGATGCTGAAAACTATACCGATTTGCTGTGGGTGGCAGAAGGCATTACCAGTTATTACGATGAACTGGCATTGCTCCGTGCAGGTTGGATTGACCGCAAGGAATATTTGCACCTGCTTGAAACCTCAGTAAATGCATTGGAAAACCGTCCTGGTGTGTTGGTACAAACCCTTGCCCAGAGCAGTCATGATGCTTGGATTAAAGAATACAGGCCCAATGAAAACAGCAAAAACACCACCATTTCTTATTATGCAAAAGGCATGGTTGTTGCCGCACTGCTCGATGCTGAAATATGCGCAAGTACCAAGGGAAATAAAAACTTGGACGACCTCATGAAACTCTTGTATTTCAGATATTATGTAAAAGAAAATCGGGGTTTTACAGCATCAGAATTTGAAGCCGCAGCCAGTGAAGTTTGTGGAAAGGATTTAAAATCCTTTTTCAGCACTTTGGTGTATAGCACAGAAACCCCAAACTATAAGCGCATTTTTGAAAACGCAGGACTGGAAGTAAAAGACAGTATAAAAAAGGAATATGATTTGGGAATTACCACAGCACTTGAAAATGGCAAAACCATTGTAAAATACGTCAATTCAAAAGGTGCAGCTTGGATTGGCGGCATCAATGTAAACGACGAATTGATTTCTTTAAACGGTGCTAGGGTGAACAATGATGTGGCTCAAGTGTTGAAAAACATAGGCAAGCCGGGCCTAATTACTGCATTCATTTGCCGAGCAGGCATTGTAAGCGAGATCACTTTTCAGGCCATGCCGCTGAATGTGGTTGAATATCAATTTGCACCCAATACCTTAAGCGGTCCGCACAATTTGGCATTGGAAAAATGGTTGGGCAAATAAATGTGTACCCTTACTTTCATCCCGCTAAAAAATGGATATGTGCTCACGCACAATCGGGATGAACACCATTTAAGGGAGCCTGCACAAGAACCAACATACCAAAATTACAAGGGCAAAACTATTGCATTTCCAAAAGATGGAAAGGCAGGCGGCACCTGGATTGCCATGGATGAAGAACGGGTACTGTGTTTGTTAAATGGGGCATTTGAAAAGCACAACCACCAACCTCCATATAGATTGAGCCGAGGTATCGTTTTATTGGATGCATTTGTATTTGAAAATTTAAATGCATTTTCTCAAGAATATGTATTGGAGGGAATTGAACCCTTTACCTTAATTGAAATCAACAACAATGTGCTCACAGAAATGCGCTGGGATGGGCAAAACACGCATATTAAAAGACATGAATGGATGCCACACATTTGGAGCAGTGCTACCCTTTACCCTTCGGATATTCAATTAAAAAGAACAGCTATTTTTCATCATTATTTGCAGCACCATCCGCAGCTAAATCATGAAAGGATATTGCAATTTCACTTACATGGAAATACAGGAACCCCGGAACACAACTTAATTATGCAAAGACCAAGTGGGGTAAAAACTTTGAGTATTTCTCAAATAATTAAAAACAACACTGAGCTTGAATTTTATTATTTAGACATTCAAAAAAACACCCTATTTAAAATTCCATGAACCGAAAATTTGATACCCTTCCGGTTTGGCTGGCAAAAATAATATTGCCCGAATTTTGGTCATCTTACATCATTTACGCACAAGCTTTTTTATTCGTTTCTTGGCACACCCTAAAAAATGGAAACCGCTTCTATCCTGTACTTTTGAATCCAGCAATTGATGAAACAGGGGGATTTGCGAATCCATCTAAATCCAAAATAAACAGCTTATTCCCTGCAAAATATTTGCCCAAAAGTTTAGAATGGAATTTAAATGAAAATGCAAATACATTTATTTCCGAATGCAGCGAAAAAATTGGATTTCCCTGTTTCATAAAACCCGATAATTTGTATCAGGGAATTGGGGTTCAAAAAGTGTATTCAAAAGAAGAAATGGTGCAATATTTAAACCAATATACTGCCAATTGCACCGTGCAAGAGTTTGTGGATTTACAAGAAGAATTCGCAGTTTTTATCACCAAGTTCCCTGGTGAAACACTCAAAATCCAAAGCTTGGTACAAAAGGAATTTCTCACAATTACAGGCAATGGAACAGAAAATATTCAACAGTTGCTGAATAAGAAACTGCGCTACAGAATGGCCAGAAAAAAAATAGACCCATTTTGGGTACACCGTTTTGGGGAAATTCCTGGCGTTGGAGAAAATTTATTGATACAACCTGTTGGCAACCACAACCGTGGCACTTGTTTCTATAATATTACACATCAAATTACCCCTAAAATGGAACACATTTTTCATCAAATAGTGCCCCAACATGGTATTTATTATGGCAGATTTGATGTAAAAGCCAAAGACTTACAATCTCTGGAAACTGGAGACCACTTATTTATTATATAGTTTAACGGCACCATTGCTGAACCCGTGGCCTATTTGGACCCAACA
>JADYZD010000170.1 GCA_020853295.1 Bacteroidia bacterium
ATTTGGCTTTTGCTTGCCAGTTATGTATTCTACGGGTTTTGGAAAATTGAGTTTGCCGGACTAATGGCTTTTACCAGCTTGATAGATTGGTATTGCGCATTAAAAATAGAAGGCGCTGACAGAAAAAACTACAAAAAAACATGGTTGTGGTTGAGCATTCTCTCCAATGTGGCCATGCTTTTTATGTTCAAATATTTCGATTTTGCTTTGGGTGGATCAAACATAGCAAAATCGCTGGCCAACAACAACATTACCGCATGGATTATTGAATTGGGGAAATACACCATACCAGCAGGAATTTCATTCTATACCTTTCAAAGCATCAGTTATGTGGTGGATGTATATAGGGGAGAAGAAAAAGCACAACACCATCTACCCAAATTTATGCTGTATGTGAGTTTCTTCCCTCAGCTGGTTGCAGGACCGATTGAACGTTTTGGCAAATTAAACAGCCAATTGTTCACCAAATATTTGCCCAACTGGGCCGATTTACAAAATGGATTTAGAATTATTTTATATGGTTTGTTCTTAAAGGTAGCAGTGGCTGATAACTTGGCCTCAGTTGCAGATGCATACTATTCCAATCCCGATATGTATTCTACTGGTTCTGCATGGATCGCCATTTTTGCTTTTGCTTTTCAAGTTTATTCCGATTTTTTTGGTTATAGCTTATTGGCCCAAGGCAGTGCTTTGCTATTTGGCATACATTTAATGGACAATTTTAACAAGCCTTATATTGCCAAAAGCATTCCTGAATTTTGGCACCGCTGGCATATATCATTGAGCACTTGGTTTAGGGATTATATTTTTATTCCCGTTGGCGGCAACAAGCGCGGGCCATTCGTTCTGTCATTGGCTGTGCTGCTGGTATTTTTTACAAGTGGATTGTGGCATGGTGCAAAAATGACCATGATCATATTTGGCATTTCCCAAGGAGTGCTTTATTTGTTTGATCGGTTCATCTTTGGTAAAATTTCTATAGAAAATCATTTATGGAATGCATTCAAACAATTCAAAACATTTTTCTTTTTTATGATTACCCTTATCTATTTTAGATCGGGGAGTATTGCACAAAGTGGGCAGGTATTTGAAAATTTATTTGGCAGTAAAGGGCAATCCAACTTAAACATTCCAGTACATATTCCTTTGTTTTTGTTGATTTTTTATATACTTGACAATTGGCTTATGAAACAAAGGGTTGACAAATGGATAGCCCAATACCCATTGCCGCTAAGGTGGTTGTTTTACGCCGTTATGTTAACTGCAGTTTGGCTTTTTGGTGGGGCTGTAAACCACCCATTTGTTTATTTTCAATTCTAATGGAAATATTTAAAAAAATATCGCTTCGCCTGCTATTCGCAATTGCACTATTTTTCATGTGCAATTTTATATACGAAAAAACATGGTATAAAAGTGACGTTATCAAATACAGCAGGGTTCGTGGCAAAATAGATACTGCATTTAACAATGCTGATATTGTTTATATGGGTGAAAGTTCGAACACCAGCTTTAATCCATGGACCGATACTTTGGTGGAGTCTATTAGTGATTTTTTACAATTGTATTTGCCGAACAGAAAAATATCTGCCATCACCCATGAAAGCTTTCATCCAGGCTTGTTTTTAAAAATGTTGAATTTGCTACCAGATTACAACAAAAGTAAAAAAAACATCACACTTATAGTTACCATGAACTTGCGCACTTGCGGGCCCAGCGCCATGTTTAGCGGAAACGAAGCGGCAAACCAGCAAGAAGCATTATTCTATTCCAATAGACTGCCATTGCTTACCAGAATATTTTTGAGCCTGCACTTTTACGACAACAGAAATGAACCTGAACGGGAATTGTTAAAAGTTCAATTTTGGCGCACCCATAACCTTCAAAAAACAACAAACAACATTGTTCCAGCCACACCCAATAAATGGCTTAACCATATTGAAAACAGTGGAAGAATAGATACCTGGAGACACATGGCTGATGCGTATGTTAAAGAATTTGGGTTTATCTTAGATGAAAAGAACCAAAGGGTAAAAGATTTAGAGGAAATCGCACGAATCTGTAAACAAAAAAACATACATTTGGTATATCATTTATTGCCTGAAAATAGGGATTATGCGCAACTCATGTTTGGAAAACAACTGGTACAAATCATGGACAATAATGCTGCTTTTTTAATTCAACATTTCACCAAAATGAATGTGTCTGTTATCAACAATTACAACATTTCTAATTATACGCAGTATACAGATCAGTGGTATCCTACAGAGCATTTCAACGCAGTCTTAAGAAAACAAATCGCAGAAAATATTGCCAAAGAAATAGCCAAACCCCAAAATATAAATGCGCAATTTCAACTGAAGCAAAATAATTTTCCAAATTGGGACATTAAACAACCCATGGCGGATACCATGCTTAAGCGCAACGGGATATTGCCCTACCCCTAAAATTTGATTGTAAAATTGGCCAAAATGTTGCGCGGGGCACTGGGAAACAAAAACACTTCTCTTGTTAAATTGCCCTTGCCGTAAAAGTACTCAAAGGCATATCCATTGTTGTTGTACAAATTATTTAATACGTTTAACAATTGAATTTTAAATTCCAGTTCGGTGCGCTTAAATGCCCAAGTTTTATTGATCCAAATTTCTGAAAAATAATACCCATCAATTGATTTATCCGGGCTGCCCGAATTGTCTAAATACTGCTTACTCACATATTTGTGGTTCCATGAAACAGACCATTTTTTATTGGGAATCCATGTAACAATAAACGCAGCGACTGCAGCAGGCGAATAGCCAATGGGAGTATTGTACAGCGTATCTTTTACAATTGAATTATCGGCATAATCTGTGGTTTGAATGACCACTTTTTTGATGGCATTTTTACTCAGGGCCAAATTACCTGCCAATTGCCATTTTTTCGCCAATCTGTAAGATGAAGCCAATTCAATTCCGGCCCGATAACTCTTGGGCACATTCATTCTTAATGGTGTTCCAACATCATTAATTTCCCCAGTTAAAACCAATTGATTCTTATAATTCATTACATAAATATTGGCAGTTGTCATGAATTTTTCACCTGTTTTTCTCCAACCCAATTCATAATCCCACATGCTTTCAGGGCTGGGAACTGTATTGTTTTTGCGATCGGCAAAATCACTGCGGGAGGGTTCTTTATTGATAAAACTGGCCGATGCATAAATGGAACCATATTGTTTCAACATCCAATTAAAACCCAGTTTTTGGTTGTAAAATAAAAAATTTCCTGTGAACCGAACGGGGCGCAAATCATTGTCGAAACCAGAACCCACATGATATACCCTGCGCAGTTGAAAATCTCCAAAGAAACCCAATTTGCCGTTAACAGCATACCCGGTTTTCAAAAATATATTGCCATCATATTTATCACCAATTCCATTATAATACCTGCCAAGATATCCGGCTGATGGTGCCGTTCTGGCCCATACAATTTCTCCAAAATGATTGCCCAGATATTGGCTGTAACCAGCACCAGAAGTTACATTCCACTTGGTGCCTTTGTGAATCCAGTTTATATTTACTCCTGTTAGGGTATTTTGCAACCAACGTCGTCTAATAAGATCGGAATTGGTAATGGTATCGCTACCAAAAATAGCATTGGGCAATCCATATTTGTTCAAGGCATCGTTGAATCTAAATTGTTCGAAATAGCCTTTACCTACAGTTCTGTATACAGTGGTATTAAAGCTGTTTTTTACATTAAAATTATAATTAAAATATACATGGGTTTGAGATTGGGTATAATTGTCTGTTTCATTATCATAAATATAATAATTATAACTGCGCTTATTGGAACCAAATAAATTCATTGAATCATTTTGGTTGCGATAGGTTCCAGGAATATTTCTAAAATAATGTTGTTTTAATGCAGTATCCGGACCGTACAATTTTTCTCTTGGAATTCCATTCCAGGCTTGATACGTTTGCTAAGTACCCGAAAAATGCAACACTTTAAGAAACCAATTTTTCTCAATAAATGCGGTAGAAATAAAATAAGAAGTTAAATCAGACGCGGCCCTATCGACGAAACCATTGCTGTGAATTTTAGACAGGCGGAGGTCTAGGGTAAAATGGTTGTTTAACATTCCAGAACCGGCAGCCACAGTGGTTTTGTGTGTATTAAATGAACCATAACTTTGGCTTAAAATTCCGTATGCATTGAGTGCATTGCCAGTTTGGATATTCACATTGGCGCCAAAAGAACCCGAACCATTAGTACTGCTACCGGCACCCCTTTGTATTTGGATGGTTTGCACAGATGAGGCCAAATCGGGCATGTTTACCCAAAAAGTACTTTGACTTTCTGCATCATTTACTGGCACCCCATTTATCGTCACGTTGGTGCGGCTGGCATCGCTGCCACGCACCCTAATTCCTGTGTACCCTACCCCATTTCCAGCATCCGAGGTGGTAATCACTCCTGGGGCAAATTGCAACAACACAGGCAAATCCCTGCCGGTATTTTGAGCTTCTATTTCTTCTTTTGAAATATCTGTAACTGCAAATGGCTCTTTAGATCCCACTCGGGTTGCTGCAACTATTGCTGATTCCATGGCGTATGGGATGAGCATTAATTTGTACACGTGTTTGTTTTCGTTGGATTGAATCCCATAATTGACAATTTCAAACTTTTGCTGGGCGCCATCTACGGTAACAGAAATTGCTTGAGGTTCAAATCCCCGTTTTTTATCGAAAATAAATTCTCCCGAGAGGTTGCAATGGTAAAAGTCCAGTGCTGAAGCTTTTACACAGATCAGCGCAGAATCGTGGAATTGTTCTTTGCCCAAAACCTGCAAATGAATTTGCTGAGAAAAACATGAGGTGGCATAGATTCCGATAATGAAGAGAAGTAAGTTGCGTTTTAGCATGGTGTGTTAAAATTATCACACCGGAACACCATAGATGAGTTGAAATTACATTTCCCTGCGCAGGCATTATCCTGATCAAGTAAACGGGTATCATCTCAGCCGGAATGGATTTTAACATCCAAACAGCACCCCGAATGTGGAAGGCAAAAGTAAACATCGAAAGATAAATGTCAAGTACTTTCTTATTCACAATGAATAATGCAACTTTGCCATTGTGAAACCAGTTTATACAATCCTGATTGCAGGTTTGATGTTTGGCGCTTGTAACAAAGAGATGAAAGTAAAAAACCATACTTACGGCAACTATGAAGATGTGCGTATATCGCACATTGCCTTAGATTTAAATGTAGATTTTGAGAAAAAAAGCCTCTCAGGAACTGCTGTATTGAATATAGAAAACCTCACTGGTGCATCCGAAATTGTGCTCGACCACAAAAACATGGATATAGAAGGTGCCGAGGTAGATGGCAAAGAGGCCACTTTTACCATTGGCAAGTATGACAGTACACTTGGCGCACCTTTGATAATTCCCATTACCAAAGAGAGCAAAAAAATAACTGTAAAATACCGCACACACGCTGATGCAGAGGCTTTGCAATGGTTATCTCCAGAACAAACCCACGATAAAAAACAACCATTTTTATTTAGCCAAAGTCAAGCAATTCTTGCACGCACTTGGATTCCTTTAATGGATGCACCTGCCATTCGGTTTACTTATGAAGCCACAATAAAAGTTCCCAATCATTTGTTGGCATTAATGAGTGCTGCTAATCCCACAGAAAAAAACAAAGAAGGAATTTACCACTTTAAACAGGAAAAACCCATTCCAAGTTATTTAATGGCAATAGCTGTTGGAGATGTAGAATTTAAAAACTTGGGCAGAAATACCGGTGTGTATGCCGAACCTGGAATGATAGAAAAAAGTGCTTGGGAATTTGAATCCATGCAAAGCATGGTGGATAGTGCTGAAGCACTTTATGGACCGTATGCTTGGGGCAGGTATGATGTGCTTGTATTGCCACCGAGCTTTCCTTTTGGAGGCATGGAAAATCCTGTACTTACCTTTGCCACACCTACTATAATTGCAGGCGACAGAAGCCTTGTAAGTCTTGTAGCACATGAGCTGGCACACAGCTGGAGTGGAAATTTGGTAACCAATGAAACTTGGAACGATTTCTGGCTCAATGAAGGCTTTACTGTATACTTTGAACAACGCATCATGGAAAAAATTTATGGACACGATTATGCAGAAATGCTTACCGCCCTTTCTCGAGGTGAGCTGCAACGAACCATAGACAGCATGATGATAGACCCAGAACAAAAGCCAGATACCAAATTGTTCTTGAACTTAGATGGCCGCAATCCCGATGATGGGGTTACTGATATTGCCTACGAAAAAGGAAGGTTCTTTTTAAGAAGTATTGAAAATGTTGTAGGACGAAAAAATTGGGATGCATTTATAATTCAATATTTTTCTGAAAATTCATTTAAAACCATGACCACAGAAAGGTTTATTGACTATTTGCAAAAAAATCTTTTAAATAAAAACACCGAATGGGCAGCAAAAATCAATTATAAAGATTGGATTTATGGAGAAGGCTTGCCCGAAAATTGCGAAAAAATTGAGAGTACCGAATTAAAAAAAGTAAGCGCAGCAGTAACGAATTATTCCAAAACCAGAGATGTTGCTGCTATTGATACAGCGGGCTATACCACACACCATTGGTTATTTTTATTGCGAAATTTACCCAAAATGAGTGCCCAAGAAATGAAAAATTTGGATGCGAAATTTGGACTATCAAAAGGGGGAAATTCGGAGATATTGTGTGATTGGTTTCAATTGTGTGTGCGCAATGGTTACAACGATGCCAATAATGAAATGCGTACATTTTTAAACAGTGTAGGCCGCCGAAAATTCTTAACACCCATTTACAGAGAATTAATTGCAACTACCGAAGGTAAAAAATTGGCTATTGATATTTTTAATCAAGCACAAAGCGGTTACCATGCTGTAGCGGTAAAAACATTGAAAGACATGTTGGGAATTTAATGAACCCATTTGCAAGCAATCAGTCGAAGGTTGAACCCTTGGTGGCACCTTGCTTGGGCAGGGTCGAAAATATTTTTATTAAACGCGATGATTTGATTCATCCCATAGTTTCTGGCAACAAGTGGAGAAAGCTAAAGCAGCATATTGCATTTGCTGAAACACAAGGCAAAAAACATTTGGTTACATTTGGTGGTGCATATTCCAACCACATGGTGGCTGTGGCATGCGCTGCTGCAGTTCTTGGATTTAAAAGCAGCTGCTTTATCAGAGGCGATGAATTGCAATACCAAAGCAACCACTATTTGCGCTTGGCCAAATTGTATGGAATGGATTTAATTCCCACCGAACGAACTGCATACCGAGAAGGCAAAAAACAGCTTTATGAAACCCATTTTGCCCATAAGCCTGAGGCTTTTTTTATTGACGAAGGTGGTGCTGGCGAATTGGGTATTCCTGGAGTTTCAGAAATTATTGCTGAATTGGATTTTATACCAAATCATATTATACATGCCAGCGCTACTGGAACCACAGCAGCTGGTTTGCTTACAGGGATGGAACAAAATCCCGAATTTAAAAACACCATTTTACATGCGGTTGCAGTACTAAAAAATACCCCAGAACAACAATCCAAATTGGAAGGTTTAAAGTTACCTGTTGCATTCAACGTTGTAACTGGATTTGAATTTGGGGGCTATGCAAAAAGCAGCAAAGAATTGATGGATTTTGTTTCAGAATTCATTTCACAAACAGGCATAATCATTGATCCTGTATACACGGGAAAAGCATTATTTGCTTTAAAAATAAAAATTGAAACCGGTGAAATTAAGGAGCATGAATCTGTGCTTTTTTTACACACAGGTGGAACCTTGGGAATATTTAGCGATGCCTTTTTAAGTGCTGTAGGCAATTAAATTAATAGGCAGCTTTAACTATAACATTTCCTGTAATAATGAGGTCTTGAGTGGTATTGTCATCAAAGGTAACTTTAATGAATTTTTTAAAAAAACCTGGTTTTCCCTCTGTTTTATATGTTGCAGATATGCTGCCTTTTTTATTTTTTTTCACTGCTTCAGAGGTAAAAGAAGATATGGTGCAACTGCATCCGGGTTCTACTTTCTGAACTACCAATTTTGCCTTGCGTTTGTTTTTAAACACAAACTCTGTTTTAGCATCAGGCCCCATTTCGATATCGCCAAAATTATGGGTAGTTTCTGACCACTGTATTTTATTGAAGGTTTCTTTGTTATTGGCTAATGGCTTTTTAAACCCCAAAATTGGACTTATCGCTAAAAGTGCAATTGCCAAGAGTAAGCTTGTTGATTTGTTCATGGTTTTGTAGAATTGCTAATATGGTGCATTTTGGGTTGTCGGGTTTTATCAAGCGCCGATGGAATGTACATTGTTCCTTTTAAGAAAAAGGCTTTTTCACCGATTGGGGTAAGCAAAAGTACATATTTTTCAAAATTGGTTTCAGTGGTATTTTTAGAATGAAAAAACATCACTACAGAATCTACCCTGCCGGGTTGAAATGTATCATGGGCATATTGAGGTGCTGTGCATTGGCAACTGGCATACACTTGATAAATCTTGAAAGGGGAATTGCTGTGGTTGGCAATATGAAACACGGCCATAATGGTATCTCCTTTTAATATGGTTTCAGGAAAATGAATGGTATCTGTGCCAAGAACTGCCAAACCTGAATGGGTATCTTGCGCGGTTGCTGAAACCATAGAAAAAAGGTAAATAAAAAAGATGGATATGTGTTTCACCATTTTAATATATCAGATTCTGTGCCATACATGAAAATAGACATTGCCATGGGCAAATTTGTTGTTTAGGAGCAAAAAAAAACTGCCTTTTAGGGGCAGTTTTTAATATTTAAAAAGAATGTTTACCCTTTAATGATGACAGGTGATTTAGGCTTAGAAGCTTCTTTCACAACTACACCGGTAATAGAAAGCACTTGTTCGCCACCGTTAGAGGTAACTGTAATTTGCTTATTGAAAGTACCAGGGCGGCCATTTGAGTTGTATTCTGCGATAATCACGCCACTTTCACCTGGGGCAATGGCTTCACGGGGCCATTTTGGTGTAGTGCAACCACAACTTGCATGTACATTTTGCAAGACCAAAGGCTCGGTGCCAGTGTTGGTGAATTTAAATTCATATTTCGCAATTTCGCCTTCAATCACATTGCCAAAATTGTGTGATTTCTCAACGAATTCAATTTTAGCGTTGCTTGCTGGTTCAGCGGGCTGAACGGTTGGTTCCTGGGTTTGAGCAGCAACTAGGCCAAAAGCCATAGATGCCAAACCCAACAAAATCATTTTTTTCATAGGACCCAAAAATTTAAAGGTTTATTTTAGTTCGTTTTTGTTTGCAGGTGCTGTTTCAGTAGCAACTGTACCTTGAATGGTCAACACTTGAGATACACCATTGTCGAAAGTAACGGTAACGGTTTTTTGGAAATATCCAGGGCGACCTTCAGTACCATAGCTTGCTTTTACTTCACCAGACTCACCAGGCATAACTGGAGTTTTGGTGTAAGTAGGCGTGGTGCAACCACAGCTGGCATTTGCACTCTTGATAACTATAGGAGCAGTGCCATTGTTGGTAAACTTAAAAGTAACTTCAGCTGCTGGACCCATAGGCACAGTACCAAAATCGTTAGCGGTTTTAGACCATTTAACGGTTTCAGTTTGAAAATCGGGAGTTACTGCAACAACAGTTGTTTCAGTTTGAGCAGCTGGAATTTGTGAAATTGCAGGCAAAGCGGTAAGCAGAACTGCAGTGGCAAGAGTAACAATCTTTTTCATGTTTCTATTCTTTTGTTAATGTGTTAATCAAAAAACAATATCTGTGCCAAAACTTCAAAAAAACAAAAGATAGGACCTAGAGGTGGATCAAAAAGACAGGAAAAAGGCTAAGTTCAATATATAATGAAGACAATGCTCATTATCTTTGCCGGCCAATGCTGGCCCTTACCGATTTTTCATTTGAATTTGCTGCACGATACCTTTTTAGAAATGCTTCTTGGCACATAAAACCGGGCCAAAAGATTGGCTTGGTGGGACTTAATGGTACCGGAAAGTCTACATTATTGCGCATTATTACAGGTGAATATGAGCTCAGGGAAGGATTGCTTACCCGTCCATCTGACCTTAAAATTGGCTTTTTAAACCAAGATCTACTCAGCATTGATTTTCAAAACAGTGTGTTGTCTGTGGTTTTAGAAGGAAGAAGCGACTTGGCCGCATTGGACAGGGAAATCCACAAAATCCTAGACCATATTGAACACACCCCTGATGAAAAGAGTATACAAAGGCTCACTGAGTTGCAGGATCAATTTGGTAACTTAGGTGGATATGATTGGGAAGCATCGGCAGAAAAAATACTAGAGGGACTGGGATTTGCCACTGCAGATCTTCAGAAGCCTTTAAATCTATTTAGCGGAGGATGGCGTATGCGTGCCATGCTTGCAATGTTGCTGTTGCAGCAACCCGATTTATTGCTGCTGGATGAACCTACGAACCATTTGGATTTGCCAACAATACAGTGGCTGGAACAATACCTTTCAGATTACCGCGGCACCTATGTTATAGTAAGCCATGACCGCACATTCTTAGACCGAACTGTTACCCATATTGCAGAAGTAGCCCATCAGCAAATTTTCCATTACAAGGGCAACTTTACTGAGTATTTGGATCAAAAAGAGGAAAGAGATGAGATGATACAGCGCCGTTATGACAACCAACAAGATTTCATAAGACAGCAGATGCGCTTTATTCAACGATTCAAGGCAAAAGCCAGTAAAGCTACAGCGGTACAAAGCCGCGTGAAGATGCTGGATAAGCTCGAAAAAATTGAGGTGCAGGAAGACGAAACGCGCAGTTTCAACATCCGTTTTAATATTCGAATTACACCTGGAAAGCAGATTGCAACTATAAAAGAAGTCAGTAAATCTTACGGCGATCTGAAAATTTTAGAGAACAGTTCTGCTCAAATTATTAGGGGTGATAAAATTGCGCTTATCGGAGCAAATGGCCGGGGGAAATCAACCTTGCTGCGCATGATTTGTAAGCAGGAACCCTTTACTGGTGAAATTGAAGATGGCTGGAATGTGGAACCAGCATTCTTTGCACAACACCAATTGGAAGCACTTAACCTAAAAAACGACCTATTACAGGAATTGGCAACTGTAGGTGGGGAATACACCGAAAACGATTTGAGAACCACTTTAGGTTGTTTTTTATTTACTGGGGATGATGTTTTCAAAAAAGTAAAAGTACTATCAGGGGGTGAAAAATCGAGGGTAGCACTTGCGAAAACCTTATTAACTCAGAGCAACTTTTTGCTACTGGACGAGCCTACCAATCACTTGGACATGTTCAGCACCAGTGTATTGGCAGAAGCTTTGAATGCTTACAAAGGCACTTTTCTGCTCATATCCCATGACCGTACATTCCTAAGCCAAATAGCCAATAAAATTTGGTGGATAGAAAACCATGAATTGAAGGAATATGAAGGCACTTATGATGAATGGGAAGAATGGTATTCAAAAAGGGTAATTGAACCAAAGAAAATTGCAGCACCTAAAGCTGAAATACCCAAGGCCAGTGCTGTTAAGGAAGAAAACAAGGCACCGAAAATCAGTAAAAACGCAATTACACAGCTCGAAAAAGTGATGAATGATTTGGAATTAGAACTCCATGAGCTTAAAAAAGAGAAAGCCGATGTAGAAAGGCAGATGGCATCACCTGAGGTGGCCATAGATTTTGAAAAAATTGCCGCACTCACTGCAAAATTCCAGAAATTAGAAGATTTAGAACACCGGCTACAGGAAAGCCACAACGACGCTATGGAAGAGTGGCTTGAATCATCAGAAAACGCCAATTAATACCCGCTTAGGTTTGGCCCCTTAATGGTCTATAACATTTCTAGCTGCAGATGCTAATTTGATATCGCTTTTTTAGAGAAAACGGCTCAAGCATTACTTAAAACGGGCCATTCTTTACTTTTTTATTAATAGTCTGTTTCTTCCGCATCCTAAATTATTTTATAATGTACAGACAATTTTGGCATAGATTTGGAGTTTAATGCTTGCATCCATGAGCAAATCCATATTTCATACTTTTCTGGTTATCCATCTCATCTGTTGGGGCCATATGGTGAAAGCAGCAGATACCACCATGGTATATGACAATTTCATTTATGAAAAAGACATCAGATCTGTAAAATTGAGTCAGGCAGAAAGTGGATTCAATTTTCCTATCATCACCCTTTCTGGCAATGACCAGCTGCTACTCACATTTGACCAGATTAAAAGTGAGATGGATTACTTCCAATATACCTTGATACATTGCAATGCGGCCTGGGAACCCAGCAACTTGCAAAAGACCCAGTATATTGAAGGTTTGGGATTTGAAAACTTCCCCAATCCCGAATTTTCAGTGGGTACATTAATGCAATATGTACACTATGGAATTACAGTGCCAAGCACCGGAGTAAAACCCAAAATTTCGGGCAACTACTTGCTGGTTGTTTATCGCAATTATGATGAAAAAGACATTGTAATTACCCGCAGAATTATGGTGCTCGATGCCAAAGGCAATTTGGAAATAAACTTGCTTCAAAGTTCGCAAGTAGACTTAAGGGCTACACATCAAGAATTGGATTTCAACTTCAACCTAACCTCTTCATACAACATCCCCAATCCATATACCGACATCAAAACGGTACTGATACAAAATGCGGATTGGAACAGTGCGATATCCAATTTAAAACCCCAATTTATTACAGGCAGTTCTTACAATTACCAATACCAAACTGGGAACCAGTTTGAGGGATTAAATGAATACCGCTTTTTTGATATTCGTTCCTTTAGAATGAGCACTGCCAATGTGAAACAACGCTTTAATGTATCCAACCAAAAACACATTATTCTTGTAGCTGACCAAACCAGAAGATTTGATAAATACATGAACTGGTCAGATTACAATGGCCGTTATTTGGTAGATAACAAAGACATGCCTTTACCTGGTGGCGCTACTAGTGAGAGTGATTATTGCTTTGTTCATTTCAACTTACGCAGCTCTGAAGAGTTGAAAAACAAAAAGGTTTATATATATGGTGAATTAACAGATTGGGCTATAAACTCCGATTTTGAACTGTATTACAACCCTGATGGCGGCACATATGAGGCTGTGGTGCCGTTAAAACAAGCCTATTACAACTACTCTTATGTGGTGGTAGATGAAGAAACTGGTGAAAAGGATTTTGCTTATTTTGAGGGCTCACATGCCACCACGGAAAACAATTATATGGTACTTGTATACCACAAGAACCAAAACCTGGCTTATGATGAACTCATTGGTTATGGTTTGAAAAATTCCGTAGTTAAGTAGTTGGGTGTTGGTCGCATATTTTGCAATAAAAATATGCCATTGACTCCTCTTTAATTTTGCGAATACTGCAAATTGTTGCCCCATTATTTGAACCATATATGAACCATATTACTGTGCGTTGTATTTTGCATACAACTTCGGACAAATTTGCTTTTTTAGGGTTTCATCCTCCCCCCAACTCAAATCTATATCTGCACCTTCTTTCCCATAAAGGTTTTCAAACCTTTCATAATCAACACAACTGTGTATGCTAAAAGAATCGCCATATTTGATATTGAGCATTTCCATTGGCATTTGCCATAAGGACCAGGAAATAAAACCATCAGGGACATAAGCCTCTTCATCCACCAAAATGTCAGGATTTTTAAGCGCTTTCTCGAATTTGTCTTTACCCCTTCCTACCAACCACATTCTAAAATAAGTAAATTCACTATCCCCACAACCGCCTTGCATGATATCAGCGGCACACCATAAACCACCCAAGTAGGAAGCCACCATAAGTTGGGTCAACCTTAGGTGAAATTTTACAATGCTTGAATCATCAAGCATGGCCAATTGCAACCTTAAATTTTCACCATTCACATGATCATCATGAGTAATAAATGACTTGTGAACAATACCCCAAAATTGATCTTCAGGCATGGGCAAATAATATTTTTCTCCAGTAATCATAGCCTTGTTATTGGTTTGCATTTTGTTGGCACATTGACAAAACAAAATTAATACTGAGAAAAAAACCAGATACTTCAGTAGTGAATTTCGCATGGGAATTACAAATCTAATTCTTTTATTGCATTGTGGGATTTCCATTCTCATCCAACAACTTTGGAAAAACAATGCAAACCTATTTTTGGTAATATTTATGGGTAACCCTCTTCCATTCTTCCTCCGAAGCAATTTGGTATATCTTTAATCCCGAATAAGTGCCGCCTTTTCCCAAATAATACATCCATTTGGGCAATGCCAATGATTTGGGTTGATAAGTGGCAATACAATTAGAAGAATCCAGTGTTTCATGCGTAAGAAAATACACAGCTGCATACTTTTGGAAACTAAAATTATCTGGCTCTATGGTGTGACCTGCATCGGTGTTTGGGTATTTTAATGCATGGTAAAACCCAATTTCTTCTCCAAATACAAGGGTGCTTTTTTGGTGGGGAATATGCAAATTCAAAAACGCTAAGGCCGCATGCGGATCCCTTTCAGGGCGTTGAACCAAACCCAAAGCATGACGGGTAAAAAAAGGAAATAACAAGAGAATAAATACTGGAATGATATACCATTTTAAATACTTTTCTATTTCTAATTTTTGTTGAATAAAAAAGTTGGCCAAAATGGGCAAGCCACAGAAATAAAGCGGAATCCAATAGCGATAATTAGGCCCCAAAGCAAATAACCAAACCAAAGTGGTAAATAAAAATACAGATGAAAAAATAAATTTTCCCTTGGTTTTTACTACATCTTTTATTGCAATTATAAGCACCCCCAAATGCACCAAAGCCATCCAAGGTTGCTCTTTGTATACTGGATAAAATCTAAAAAAAAAGTAATCCAAAACCCTATTATAAAAGCTGCCCTTAGCCGCATGCTCACTTGAGTATGTAAACATTTGTGCATACAATTCACTTACATTAAACTGTATAAACCAAAGAAAAAATAGCATAGGCAAAACCGCTGCTATTGTAAATTCCAACCAGTATTTTTTTTGCGTATAATAGATTAAATAAACCAGCGAAAACGCCAGCATCATTGGCCATTCCTTAAGATGAGCCAATAGCAGTAAACCCACAATTGTACCTAAAAATACTGGGCGTGCTTTTTTAAAAAACAACAAAAAAAGCAAGGATAAAAGAAACAATTCTATGGTTTCCACACGCATTGCTCTGGAAATTTCAAATACCGCTTTATCAAACAAAAAAAAGCTACATAAAATAGTGGCTAAAATGACAGGTGCTCCAATATATTTTGTAAGCCATTTAAAGGCAATAAAAACTGCCAGAACATGCATAATTAGGAATGGCAAACGCAGACCAAATACTGTATTTGGCATTAAAAATATATTTACATAATGTACAAAAACAATTAGTGGAGGATAGCTGAGAAAAACCTTATCAGAACCCGGTGTGGCCCATGATGGGCTTGCATACTCACCTGTTTTATGCCAGTACATGGCAGGCTCCATACAAGCAGTTTCATCGAGCCAAACAACAGGAATAAATTGTAAATTTATTATACCCAATAGGGCATAAACCACAAGAATAAAATAGAAAAAACGGGGTTGTTGTAGCCAAGATAAACCCCGCATACCATTTTAATTGTTTTCTATCTTGAGTGCTACCATTTCCATACCCCTTTTTAAGGCTTCAAAATCCTGGCGTTTTCTGAAATACGGCATCATAGAATTGGTAGTAACACTTTGCAAATAATCGCGGGTAACAATTTGAATCACCTTGTCACTGGCTTCTATGCGCACTGCATGGTCTTTGCGGCTATACACAATAAGGTAATTTAGTCCCTCGCTATAATTATTGAGGTCCCATTTTTTAAATATACCCTTGGTGTAACCCAGAATATTTTGACCATCTTGAAGGGAATCGATAACCAGCAAAAAAGCTTTTGCATTGCGGGCATTATCTACCTTATCGATAATTCCTTGAATGCTTTTTTCCTGTTCTGGAGTTAGGTGATTTGGCACATCCAGGATGGCGGTTGCGGGTCTTTGAATGGTGTCTTCTGCCAAAACACAATTCGATACTAGCAGCATGGCTGATATTATTAAGATATTTTTCATGAGAATTCTATTAGAACCTGATTTTTGTCTACTGTTTCACCTTTATTCACCAAAATTCGGGCCACAACCCCATCTCCACTGGCCTTAATGATGTTTTCCATTTTCATGGCTTCCAATACAAGCACTTTATCTCCTTTAGTTACCGTTGCACCTTGAGCAACTAGCACATCCAAAACCAAGCCGGGCATAGGGGCTTTTATGCTGGCTGCACCTGCATCTGCAACTTTGTCCAAACCCATAGAATGCAAAAGCTCATCAAGGGGTTCTTTTATTTGCACCAGGTGCTTTTGGCCATTAATTAAAATTTCCATTGACTTTTCAGCCCTGTTCATTTCCAACAAAGTGGCGTTATAGGTATGTCCATTTACATGGATCAACAACTTCCCACTGCCCGTGTGTTCTATAGCGTAATTGCCTTCACTTTCAGGAAACCAATTTGCATCCGTTTTAACCAACCCAATTTCTGCCCCATTCACAATTGCTTTCATACCCTTTTATTAACTATTTCTTTCAATAACAAAATTAATAAGATTTTTCATGTGATTTCTACTTTCTGATGGTGGTGCAGTAGATTCCAATATTTCAAAGGCTTCATTTTTAAGGGCAGTCATTTTATTTCTTGCATAATCCAGCCCACCATATTTTTCAATAAATGCCAATACGGTGCTAATTTTTTCTGCTTGTGGCATTTTACTTTTAATAATACTTTTCATGCGGCGGGTTTCTGAACTGCCGGCTTGGGCCATGGCGTATAAGATGGGTAGGGTTAATTTTTTTTCTTTAATGTCGATACCTGCAGGTTTACCGCTTTTGTTGTCACCAAAATCAAACAAATCATCGCGAATTTGAAATGCCAGGCCTATGAGTTCGCCAAATTTTCTCATTTTTTCCTGAATGGCAGTATCGGGCTGTGTACTGGCAGCTCCAATTTGGCAGCAGCTTGCGATAAGTGAGGCCGTTTTTTTGCGAATAATTTCAAAATACACCTCTTCATTGGTATCCATAAATCGGGCCCTTTCGAGTTGTAAAAGTTCCCCTTCACTCATTTCGCGCACGGAGTTGCTTACAATTTCTAACAAATCGTAATCTTTATTTTCTATGGAGAGCAATAAGCCTTTGCTGAGCAAAAAATCGCCCACCAATACTGCAATTTTATTTTTCCATAATGCATTGATGCTAAAAACACCCCGCCTTTTGTAGCTTTCATCCACCACATCATCATGCACCAAAGTAGCGGTATGCAGCAATTCTACGAGAGAGGCGCCACGGTGGGTGCGTTCATTGATTTCCCCAAACAATTTGGCACTATAGAGCACAAACATGGGCCGAACTTGCTTGCCCTTGCGCTTAACAATATAGTTCATGATGGTGTCGAGCAGGGGCACAGAGGTTTTCATACTGCCCCTGAACTGGGATTCAAACTTTTCCAGCTCTGCCTCAATGGGTGCTTTTACCTGCCCGATAGAAAGATTCATGAATGTTGCAACGAAGGTACAACTTTTGCCATCTTTGCACAGAAATCTAATTGAAAAAACACGTATGAAATCTGTAGCCGTTTTATTTATGTTTTTAGGACTTGCCAAACAATGCTCTAAAATAGACACCTATTCTATGCTCGATAAAAACAACCACCCCGCAATAGTGCACAATATGGAATTGACATTGGCTGGCGATTTAAATTCTGACGACAGCGCTACTGCATTATGGGCCAAAGAATTTTTAGCCGGTTTTGAAACTGAATTCAAAAACTACCATCCCGATAAAAAAATCATTGATAAACTGAAAAAGTTCTCTACTGAAATTCAGGTAAAAGTAATAGGTGGCAATTGGTGCTCCGATACCAAAAGAGAGGTTCCCCGCTTGTGTAAAATCCTCTACTATATGGGGGTAGATGCCAATAAATTTGAATATTACCGTGTAGACCGAAATAAAAAACCAGTTGAGCCAGACTTTGCAAGCAGCAGAACAATAGGTGCTGTGCCTGATATGGTCATTTATAAAAATGGAACTGAGGTAGGCCGAATTGTGGAGGTGCCCAATAAAACCTTAGAAAAAGATTTGCTCAACATCCTTAAGTAAGCCCCCAAAGATTTGGTTAAACTCCGTTAAAGTTTAAAAACTACGGGTATGCTTTTATAAGGCACCAAATCTGCCTCAAACAATCCACGGTAAAAATTGATTGAATTGGAATTTAACCTCCAAAATTGGTAACAACGCCAAATTAGGTAAGCGGACATACCCAGAATGATAGACAAAAACAGGTAAAAGGGCGGATTGTATAAAACTGCTTTGCCATATTCCATAAAATCAGATACGAGCAACCCAATGCTGAGCATTAAAAAAGCGACTAAGATGATATAGATGCGGCGAAATTTAAAGGCCTTAAATGTAAGAAACAGGTACATATCGTCTTCTACACCTCGCATGCGGGCCTCGGTGTAGGGCACCAATTTGTCTTCTTGCCGAATAGATTGAAGCACAAAAGATTCGGGATCCAATTCCCCATAAAAATATTTGCGTTTGCCATCAGTACGGTAACCTTGATCACTTAAAAAAGTAAGGTCAAGCACAGCCTGGGTAATTTGCTGCCGGGAAAGTTCGGTTTTGAAGTAATAATTTTTAAATGGGAATAGCCACATGGTTTTATACCTTAAACTGCGGTGTGTTCAATTTTTTACACACCCTAGCCATGTCTTGTATGATAGAAACATTTTCAAAGGCGCCATTGCCCACCACTACTACATCAGCACCCGCATTCCATGCGGTTTCTGCTTCAGCAGCACTGCGAATACCACCACCTACAATTATGGTTCCGGCAACAGTGTTTTTTACTCTTTCAATCATTTCAGCAGGTACAGGCTGGTCTGCACCACTTCCTGCATCCATGTAAAACAGCTTCATGCCCAGCATTTCAGCAGCCAAAGCAGTTGCTGCAGCAATATCGGGCTTGTTAGAAGGCAATGGCAAGGTGTGGCTCATATACAATGCAGAAGTTAGTTTGCCGCTTTCTACCAACATATACGCAGTAGGCAACGTTTCTAAGCCTGCTTTGCGCACCCATGGTGCAGCATTCACTTGTTTTCCTATTAAAAACTCAGGGTTTCTGCCAGAGACCAAACTCATAAATAGAATGGCATCGGCCTCTGCTGTAACTTGGATTTCGTTGCCCGGGAAAAGCACCACATATTTGGCACCTAAGGACTTTAAAAGTGCAGCACAGCTGTGGGTGTTTCCATCGGTAACCAAACTACCGCCCACCAAAAACAATTCAATGCCTTGCACCAAAGCAGTTTCAGCCACCAAGCGAATTTTATCGGCGGCATCATCCGGATCTACCAAAACAGCAACCGATTTTTGGCCTGAGTTGCGAATTTGGTTTAGGGCACTGAACACATTCATTCTTCTGCAAAGAAAATAAAAAAAAGCAGTGCATAGAAATAACAAGTGCAATAAGGACAAAGAATTGGCAAATTCCGCTAAAACAAACATACCCGTTTGTATGTTAGTAATAGAGGGTTGACAAGAAACCCAGCATATAAAAATTTTTACACATTGTTTTTCAATAAGTTAGGACATTTTCTCAGTGTTTTCGGCACTTCATATCGTTTTCAACTAATGCAAGGCACGTTGTTTATAGGGAAATCCATTTTCTGTGGATAACCCAATTGGGCAAAAACCTCAAACAGAGAATAGTTTTGAATCCCTAACGTTAAATAATTCAACACGTACCACCCAAAGTAAATAGAATATGAGTCAAGAAACTACCGTAAACACCGAAGGCCTTAAATTTAAAAGGCGCAACACCAAAGATGGCAGCACCCCATTTGATTTGTTCCAGTATGACCTGAGAACATCTGTAATCAAAAAACCCGATGGATCGATAGTTTTTGAAATGAGAAATGTGGAAGTACCACAAGGGTGGAGTCAGGTAGCTACGGATATTTTGGCTCAAAAATATTTCAGAAAAGCCGGTGTACCCTTAGAAGATGGAAGCTTAGGCAGCGAAACCAGCGCAAAACAGGTGGTGCATCGCTTGGCCAATTGCTGGAGACAATGGGGTGAAAAGCACGGTTACTTTGCAAGCAGCACCGATGCTCAGGTGTTTTACGAAGAGTTGGTTTACTCTATGCTAGACCAACAATGCGCACCCAACTCACCACAATGGTTTAACACTGGTTTGTACAGCAGCTATGCCATTACAGGCAAACCACAAGGCCACTATTTTGTGGACCCCGATACTGAAAAATTGATGAAAAGCACCTCGGCTTACGAACGTCCGCAGCCGCATGCATGTTTTATCCTTTCAGTAGATGATGATTTGGTAAATGAAGGTGGCATTATGGACCTTTGGGTTCGTGAAGCACGTATTTTCAAATATGGCTCAGGGGTGGGCACAAACTTTTCTCGTATTCGCGGTGCCGGTGAAAAACTTTCAGGTGGCGGCACCAGTTCTGGTCTCATGAGTTTCCTTAAAATTGGAGACCGCGCTGCAGGTGCCATTAAATCTGGTGGTACTACCCGTCGCGCTGCTAAAATGGTTTGTTTGGATCTTGACCATCCAGAGGCCATGGAATTTATTACCTGGAAACAAAAAGAAGAACAAAAAGTTGCTGCCCTTATTGAGCAAGGATATTCTAATGACTATGAAGGCGAGGCTTATGCTACTGTTTCTGGTCAGAATTCCAACAACTCTATCCGCATTAACAATAAATTCTTCGACAAACTACAAAACAACGAAGATTGGGAATTTACAGCACGCAGCACTGGTGAAGTAATGAACACCAAGCCCGCAACTGAAATTTGGGATACCATTGGCAAAGCCGCATGGAGCTGCGCCGATCCTGGTGTACAATACGACGATACCATTAACGAATGGCATACTTGCCCAGAAGGTGGACGCATCAATGCTTCTAACCCTTGCAGCGAGTATATGTTCTTGGACAATACTGCTTGTAATTTGGCATCTTTGAACTTGCGCAAATTCTTTAACGAAGATACCCGTGGTTTTGATGTTGAATCTTTTGAATACGCCAGCCGTTTATGGACTGCTGTATTGGAAATTTCTGTTTTGATGGCACAATTCCCAAGTAAAGATGTGGCTCAACTAAGCTACGACTACCGTACATTGGGCTTGGGTTATGCAAATTTGGGTTCTATGCTAATGGCATCTGGCATCGCCTATGATAGCAAAGAAGCTACTGCAATTTGCGGTGCTATTACTGCGATTTTAACAGGTACCGCATATGCTACCAGTGCTGAAATGGCTGCTGTAAAAGGCCCATTCCGCATGTAGGAGAAAAACAAAAAAAACATGATGCGTGTGATTCGCAACCACCGCTATGCTGCTTATAACACACCTTTGGCATTTGAAGGATTGGGCATTAAACCTGTTTGTATCGACGAAAAATTCTGCCCAGATTACCTAATGAAATCTGCTTGCAATTCTTGGGATAAAGCAGTGCAATGGGGTGAGAAATATGGTTTCCGCAATGCACAGGCAACTGTAATTGCACCCACTGGTACCATTGGCCTTTTGATGGATTGCGATACCACTGGTATTGAGCCAGATTTTGCATTGGTAAAATACAAAAAACTATCAGGTGGTGGTTACTTTAAAATTGTAAACCACACTGTGCCTGTTGCGCTTAAAAACTTAGGCTACAGCGAAGAGCAGGTAAGTGATATCGTACACTATGCAAAAGGACACCAAACATTCAAAGGTGCACCTGCCATTAACCACGAAACTTTGCGTGAAAAAGGCTTTACAGATGAAGATTTGGCTATGATTGAATCTGAAGCTGCTGCCGCTTTTGAAATTGGTTTCATTTTCAACAAGTTTACTTTGGGTGAAGACACCATGAAACGTGTAGGCTTTACTCCGGAGCAATACAATGCACCTGGCTTTAACATGCTTACCGCATTGGGTTACACCAAAGATGAAATTGCTTTGGCCAACGACTTTATTACTGGTACCATGACCATTGAAGGTGCTCCACACCTAAAAGAAGAGCACTATCCTGTATTTGATTGTGCCAGCAAATGTGGCAATAAAGGAGTTCGTTACATCCATGCATTCGCCCACATTCGCATGATGGCTGCTGCACAACCCTTTATTTCTGGTGCTATTAGCAAAACCATTAACCTTCCGAATGAAGCATCTGAAGAAGATATTAAAGGTTGCTATGAATTGAGCTGGAAATTGGGCTTGAAAGCCAATGCGCTTTACCGCGATGGTTGCAAACTAAGCCAGCCTTTGAGCAACAAATCTGAAACCGCAGAGGCTGAAGAAAAAGCAACAGCAAAATCTGATGCTGCTGCAAATACTGCCTCTGAAGACAAAGTAATTCGCTATGCCGAAGATTTGACACCTGAAATTGTGTTGGAAGCTGCAAAACGCATATTGAATGAAAGTCCTGATACCAAATTCAAACGCCAACTGTCTAACATCGTTGAGAAAAAACGCTTGCCAAACAAACGCAAAGGCTTTACCCAAAAAGGCAAAGTAGGCGGACAAACCATATTTGTAAGAACGGGTGAATACAGTGATGGTACTTTGGGCGAAATCTTTATTGATATGCACAAAGAAGGCGCAAGCTTCCGTTCATTGGTAAACTGTTTCTCAATTGCTATATCTGTAGGTCTGCAATACGGTGTGCCTTTGGAAGAGTTTGTAGACAAATTCGCCTTTACCCGCTTTGAGCCTAGCGGTATGGTAGAAGGGCATCCAAACATTAAAAATGCCACTTCTATTACAGACTACATTTTCCGCTTGCTGGGTTTTGAATACCTTAACCGCGAAGATTTGGTACAAGTAAAACCAACCGACCACAATACTGAGGATGTGCAAGAAGCACCTGTGGTAAGTGAGTTTCAACCATTAACCATTGCACCGCTTGAACCCGTTTTGAACCAAGATGCACTGGCCGATGCCATGAACTCTAAAAAAACCATGCAAGACCACTTGCGCGAGGTACAAAGTGATGCTCCTGCTTGTAACGTTTGCGGACACATTACCGTGCGCAGCGGCACCTGCTACAAATGCCTAAACTGTGGAAACAGCTTGGGATGTAGTTAAGATAAAATAATAAATCATTAAAAAAGGAAGCTTTAGGGCTTCCTTTTTTATGTTATAGAAAAACTAACCCATAAAAAAAGCCCTGTTTCCAGGGCTTTAAGGTTTTTAATGGTTTTAAACTTATGCGCGTTTTACGTTAACCGCGTTTAATCCTTTTTTGCCTTCTTTTAGTTCAAAAGTAACTTTGTCGTTCTCAGTTACTTCATCAATTAGATCTGTTACATGGACGAAATACTCCATGCTTGAATTGTCATCTTTTATGAAACCAAAACCTTTGGAATCATTAAAGAATTTTACTACACCTGTGTTCATTATTAATTAAAACTAGCCACAAAGGACGGTATAATAACTGGGATGAGTACTATAAACCTATAAATAAAAATAAAAGTACCCCAACACAAGCCAAAGAAGCATTATAAATTATTGGCTAAGAGATTTTCATTTTTGTAACTTTTGTTTCACAACAATGGTCCAAAATTTAAAATTTTTATGGGCTTTCGTAAAAGCTATTGCACGTTTTATAAAGCCATAAAGGCAATTTAACAATTTAAAAATATGCAACCTTATTGTAGCCCTATTTTCGCGGCCAAATTCAGAAATGATGATTAAACTACAAAATAAAAAGTCAATTTTACTAATGGTGTCAGCTATTTTCTTGTTCTTCCAACAAGGCTTTGGTCAATCACCCAACTGCGCAGTAAATGCCGGCTTAGACATTTCAATCTGCTCCAACCAAACCATGACTTTAACGGCCACTGCAGGAAATCCGCTGTTTTCACCTGCGGATCACCAGTGGTCATTGGTTTCAGGAGCTTCTCCGGTAACCATTACCTCACCTACGTCTTTAACAACTACGGTAACAGGTTTTGGACCAGGAACATATATTTTTCAATTTAGGTCGCGTTGTAGCAATGGCGATTATGCATCTGACCTTGTGGTTGCAAGGGTAAGACCAACTCCAGCATCTTTTGCCGGAAGCAATATTTCTATTTGTACCCCTGCAGCAGTTACCTTAAATGCCAATACAGTTGCTTCACCAGCAACAGGCGTTTGGTCAGCAGGTGCGGGTACTTTTTCCAATATAAACTCTCCTACTTCAAATTACACCCCGCCAGCGGGCGCGGTAACCACACTAACCTGGACAGCTACCAATGGTGTTGGAGCCTCTGCTTGTGTAGCATCCAGCACTATGACAGTTTCGGTAGTAGGTGGACCCGCTGTAGATGCAGGACCAAACCAAACATTGACCTGTGCCGGATCATGTGCCACATTTGCAGGTAGCAATCCAGGACTTTCACCACAAGTGGGCTTTTGGTCCCAAGTTTCAGGGCCAGCAGGTGCTGTAATTACAAATCCCAACGTAAGAAATACCCAAGTATGTAATCTTGTTGCTGGAACTTATGTATTTAGATGGACAGTAAGTGGGCCCTGCACCAACGGCACAGACGTTGTTACCATAACAGTATTGGACAATTACACACCTCCCAATGCAGGTTCTGACCAAAGCTATACATCTTATTGCAACGTAGTACCTGCCACCACCCATGTATTAAATGCTCAACCCCTCACAGCAGGAGAAACAGGTGCTTGGACACAATTATCAGGTGCTACTACTGCAACCTATTCACCCTCCAGTACCAATGCAAACGTAACTGTAGGTAACCTTACCACTTTTACGGCTCCTTATACTTTTAGATTTACCAAAACTACTACAGCAAGTGGTTGTACAGATTTTTCAGACCATGTGGTTGTGCATACCAGCGCTTTTGCAAGTGTAAGTACCCCAACCTCGCCCAATACTTTGCTATGTGATGTTACCTCAGCAAACTTTAACATTACATATACCGATAATGGTACCATGACATATGGCCTCAACAGAAGCATAGTAGAAGTTGCAAGGCCAGCCGGTGCCACTGCATCATCGCCAGCCCTTAACACTTCAAACGTTGCTGGTAGCACAAGAACAGACAATTGGAGCATTAGCAATATGCTTTACCCAGGCACTTATACATATGAAGTTACTTATACCAACCCCTGTGGTGTATTTACAAGAACCGTTTCTTACCAAGTGAGCAGAAATGCAAATCTTGTAAATGCAGGTTCTGATATCTTTTTGCCTTGTGGACAAACTTTTGTTAATCCGCAAGGATCTTTTTCCATGTTGTCTTCACCTTCAACTGGAGCTACAGTTCAATGGTCGCATGTAAGCGGGCCCAATGTACCCAGTCCCTTAACTGGAACAAATACCACTTCATCATTTGTTGCCAATAATTTGGCAGTGGGTATTCATACCTTTAGGATGACCGTAGTTACAGGTTCAACATGTTCTCAGAAAACCGACAACATGATTGTAACTGTGCCACCGTTCCCAACAACACCATCCAATGCTGGAGCAAATGCTACCATTTGTGCAGGTAGAACCCGCTTAAGTGGAAATAACCCTAGGGCAGGTGAAACAGGTACATGGACAGTATCACCATCTGCGGGGATTACATTTTCTCCAAATGCAAACACACCCAATGCTTATGCGCAAGGCCTAGCTACCAGCACTGTTTATACTTTTACTTGGAGAATTACAAGTGTTTGTGGGTTTTCAACAGATGATGTTGTCCTCACAACTACAACAACTTATGCCCCACCCATTGCAACTGCTGGTGCGGACCAGTGTGTTCCCAATGGAACATCTACCATTTCTCTAAGTGGTAGTTCTCCTGCAATTCCAAGCCCTGGAACAGGAAATGCAAATATTACATGGACTGCACTAACATCTGGTGCAAGTGTTTCTCCCAATAACACACGCAATACTACAGCAACGATTACTGGTGGTGCTGCAGGTGCATACTTCTTTGAATATGCCTTGAGTGTACCTGGTTGCGCTACTTTCAGAGATACCGTTTTGGTAACTGTGAATATGCCATCAACAGCTATAAATGCAGGCGCAGACCAAAGTATTTGCGGTAGTTCAGTACCAGTGACTACAACGCTTACTGCGACTCCTGCAATCCCGTCGGGCGCTGTAGGAACCTGGACCCAAGTGGGTGGACCTTCTGCTACGGCACCTGTATTTGCATCACCAAATGCAGCAAGCACCTCAGTTTCCAACTTGTTCATAGGAGTTTATGACTTCAGATTTACTTTAGTTGTAGGCAGTTGCCCTGCAATTTTTGATGAGGTGTCTGTAGATGTTACCCGCAGCCCAACAGTTTCTGTAGCAGGCGGCAATATTGCCATTTGTGGTGCCTCTGGTGTGAGCACCTATTCCACTCCGCTTGCTGCAAATACACCAACGGTTGGAACTGGCCTTTGGTCTGTAGTAAGTTCATCGGCAGTATTGAGCTTTTCAAGCTTAACTTCACCCACAGCAACGGTATCTGGCCTAACCCAAGGCACCCACGTGTTGAGATGGACCATTTCAACATCCAATACTTGTCCTCCAAGCACTTCAGATGTTACCATTACTGTTACAGCAGGTGCATTCGCAGGACCTGATGATAAACGCTGTGACATTACCGATTACGATTTATTTGGAAATATTAATACCTCTGGAACCTGGACCAATGTTTCAGGCTCACCAACTCCAACCCTTACTGTTCAGTCTTCTTCCTACACCCGTGCAAGTGGACTTGTGGGTACAGGTACTGGAAATAGCTATACCTTTAGATATACTATTCCCGCTTTGGGATTGTGCCCAGCCACTTCAGATGATGTAACCGTAATTGTGGTTCAAAAACCATCTGCAGCAAATGCTGGATCTGACCAAGAAATGTGTTTCAACACCAATTCAGCAACCCTTAACGGTAACCTTGGTGCTCCAGGCAGGGGCAGATGGTTTAGGGTTAGTGGACCCAATACTCCAGGTGCTGGTGCTGGCAATACCGATTACCGTGATACAGTGCTTACAAGCATGAACGTAGGTTTGCACGTATGGCGCTATGAAATCAACACAGACCCTGTTTGTACCCCATCTACTGATTTGGTAAGCATTGTTAGGGAAAGAACAGCTACTTTACCTGCAGATTTCAGGGTTTGTAATGTTACCAATTTAAACATGGCAGGAAATATTCCTGTAATCAACACAGGAACTTGGAGCCAAACATCAGGACCAAATATCGCTACTTTTAACAATGTAAATAACCCATTGGCCAATGTTAGTGGCCTAATACCAGGTACTTATGTTTTCCGCTGGACCATTGCTGGACCCGGTGTGTGTGGACCAAACTTTGATGAAATCCAAATCATTAACGATGCTCCAATTACTGGTTTGTCTGCAGGTACTGATGCTACTATTTTTATCAATCAAAGTGTTGGTATAGGAGCTACTCCAGGCACAGCAGGACCCTCTGGTGTGACTTTCCAATGGTCGCCTACTTTCTTTTTAAATTCTTCCACAATTGAAAACCCAACATTTAGTGTAGGTAATGCCCGTGGGGTGTATCCATACGTTGTAAGGGCTACTTCAAATTCTTGTACCCAAACTGATGAGGTAATTATTACAGTAATTGGACCTGATATTTCAGGTAGGGTTTGGGATGATGGCGACGGACTGTATGATGGTGTGATTGATGGTACTGGTATCGGTTCACCAGATGGCAGCCAATTATATGCTTACCTTTCATTCAATGGCGTTATAACTGAAGTGGCTACAGTTGCTGCTAACGGAACCTATAGTTTCGTTACTGCCAATACTTTTACCAACTATGATGTGGTGATTAGCACCACAGCCAGAAACGTGGGTGATTTTACACCTGCAGTTGTATTGCCAACCAACTGGGTGCATACAAATGAACAATTTGGTAGTCCGAACAATGCAGGTACAGGTGTTGAATCCGGCACTGCAAATGGTAGCATCAGGGTAAATGCTGGAAATGCGAATGTTACCAATGTGGATTTTGGTATTGACAAACGCCCAGAATCTGACCCTAAAACAGCTGCTAGCCAAGTAAATCCTGGTGGAACTGTTCAAGTTCAAGTGCCAGCGCTTACCGGTACTGATAGAGAAGATGTGTCATATTCAGGTTCCACACAAGTAAGAACCTTTATTGTTGAAACACTTCCTGGAAATGCCAACTTATATTACAATGGAGTTTTGGTAACTCTTGGTCAAACCATTGCCAATTACAACCCAACCCTATTTACAGTAGACCCTACATTCAATGGTGTAGGCACTGTCTCTTTCTTCTATGCATGGAAAGATTCTGCTCAATTTAAAGACCTTAGCCCAGCAGAGGTTAGATTGCCATTCACTGGCATCACTATTAGTGGTACAGTCTATAATGATGGTGATGGTAACTATGACCTAGCTGTTGATGGCACCGCCATTGGCAATCCTGATGGCACCCAACTTTATGCCTATTTGGTGCAGGGTGGAATTGTACAAGACAAAGTAACCCTTCCAACTACTGGTGTAAACACAGGTAAATATACATTTAATGATGTGCTTACTACCACCAATTATACGGTAGTTATTTCTAGCGACAATGTGGCAATTTCAGCAGCTAGTCCTGCTACTGCCAACTTGCCTACTAACTGGATTAGCACTGGTGAAGCTTATGGTGTGAACAACACTGGCAATACTGGTCTTGAGGCTGGTGCCGGAAACAGTGCTATTGCCGTTGTTACTGCTACTTCTAATGTTACTGCGGTTGACTTCGGTATTGATAAACGCCCTGAATCTGATGACAAAACCGCTACCAGCCAAGTGAATCCAGGTGGAACTGTACAAGTTCAAGTGCCTGCTCTTACGGGTAACGATAGTGAAGATGGCGCTTACTCTGGCTCTTCTGCTGTTAAAACCATTATTGTAGAAACTTTGCCTGCCAATGCCAACTTGTATTACAACGGTGTATTGGTTACACTTGGACAAACCATTGCTAACTATAACCCAGCCCTATTCACCGTTGATCCTACATTTAACGGTGGCGGTACTGTGGTATTCACTTATGCTTGGAAAGATTCTGCTCAAGCCAAAGACCTTTCTCCAGCTACTGTTACTATTCCATTTGAAGGCATTACCCTTTCTGGTACTGTATATAATGACGGTGATGGCAATTATGACTTAGCTGTTGATGGAACTGGTATTGGTGTGCCTGATGCTACCCAACTTTATGCTTACCTAGACAGCGCTGGTATTGTGGTGCAAAAAGTGGCCCTACCTCCTGCTGGTACTTATACATTTACCAATGTGGCTACCACCACTACTTATAATGTGGTGATTTCTAGCGATAATGTAGCTATAACAGCTGCTACTCCTTCTGCTGCTAACTTGCCTACAAACTGGATTAGCACTGGTGAGGCTTATGGTGTGAACAACACTGGCAACACTGGACTTGAAGCTGGTGCTGCAAACAGCAAAATCATAGTGGTAACTGCTACTTCAAACGTTACTGCTGTTGACTTCGGAATTGACAAACGTCCTGAATCTGATGACAAAACCGCTACCAGCCAAGTGAATCCAGGTGCTGCAGTGCAAGTTCAAGTGCCTGCACTTACGGGTAACGATAGAGAAGATGGCGCTTACTCTGGCTCTTCTACTGTTAAAACCATCATCATTGAAACATTGCCTACCAATGCCAACTTGTATTACAACGGTGTATTGGTTACCCTTGGACAAACTATTG
>JADYZD010000171.1 GCA_020853295.1 Bacteroidia bacterium
CTATTTGTTTTGGCAGTCAATGCTTTGTAATTTGCGCAACAGAAATATGTTTTGGTTGGTTCCGGTTATGAAAGGTATTGGGCAGGGAATACTCATCAGTATTTTTAGCTTTGGACCTGCATTTTTTACCCTTATTCATTCGGGCATTACTGGGGGCAAAAAACAAGGAATGAAGGTGGCCCTTGGTATTTTTTTAAGCGAATTCACCATGGCCATGATTGTTTTCTTTGGCCTTTCGCATATTTTCACCTATCCCTTATTCCAAATTTCCTTTGCCTTTGTAGCGGCAGTTTCAATTTTATACATTGGCATAAAAGGGTTCTCAAAAAAATACGAACATTTTATTGAAAGTATTCAGGTAAAATCCACTGGCAAGGAATCTATGGTAAAAGGGTTTTTATTAAACCTCATCAATCCATTTGTTATGTTCCTGTGGATTGGTATGTTGGCTACTGTTTCGTTGAGCTACGACCAATCCGACGTGCTTTACAGGTGGTCTATTTTTGTGAATTTATTGGCCATTTTACTCACATTGTTGGCCATGGATTTGGGCAAGGTGGTATTAAGCGATTATTTAGGAAGAAAATTGAGCAATAAAGTATATTTTTATGTCAATAAATATTTTGGATTAATACTCTTGCTCATTGGTGTTTACTTTTTCTATCACTTTATAGACTTGCTGATAAAATACTTGACTATTGGAAAGCATTAACATCAATATTTTACTCAATATTGTACTCGGTCTAATAATGTTTGGCCTGGGTCTTTCCCTTTCAACTTCAGATTTCAAACACTTATTTAATCAACCCAAGGCATTGGCCATAGGCTTATTCGCACAAATGGCTTTACTTCCAATTGTTGCTTTTGCCATTGCAACTATAGCCCCTTTGGCCCCAGAGTTAAAAGTGGGCATCATGATCTTGTCGATTTGTCCGGGTGGCATCACCAGTAACTTGGTGAGCTATTTTGTAAAAGGCAATGTGGCTTTAGCAATAAGCCTAACCGTGTGTAATGCTTTTTTATCTTTATTCACCATTCCCATATTGGTGAACTTGTTTTTGGAACATTTCATGGAATCAGGTCAAACCATCGAATTGCCCTTTTGGCGTACCATGTTCGAAATATTTATCATAACTATTGTTCCTGCAACTTTGGGTGTGGTTATTAACCGAAATTTTTCTGCATTTGCCCATAGAACAGAAAGGTACCTGAATATTATTTTACCCCTGTTATTGCTGTTGGTGTTTTTATTTAAGTGGTTGGCCGGAAGGGACGAGGGCGGAACAGGAATGACCTTTGTAGATATTAAAGAATTGGCTCCGTGGGTGATAGGTCTGAATATTCTGAGTATGATATTGGGCTTTTTTGCGGCTTTAATTTTTAAGTTACCGTATAAAAACCGCATTACCATTTCTGTGGAAGTAGGTTTGCACAATACTGCCTTGGCGCTGCTTATAGCTGGCGAAAAATTGTTAAACCATCAAATGGAAAAACCAGCTTTGGTTTACGCCATGTTTTCTTTCATTATTACTTTTGTAATAGCCTGGTTGCTCATGCAATTTCATAAGGGCAAAGGACCAGCTCCAATCTCAATTTGATATTAGCCCCCGCCCGGTAAAAGCGGTTGGTGTTCTTGTGAACTACGGCTGGCAGGTACATGATTGTCGCCATTTACAGGTCCTTCAATGGCTTTAGGGTTTTCAGGATGTGCTTGGTTGCTTGGCATTCCTCCTTGAGGTGGAGGCGGCGGTGGCGGAACCAGCTCCCCATTCTGAGGCCTATTAAGGTTGCTTTGTGTGTCGCTTAGAATCACAGCCGAATCTGTGGAATTCAAATCCACCCCTTCATCTGTGTTTTTTTCGACACAGGATAAGATGAACATACTTGCCGCGGTTATGGTTAGGTACAATTTCATGATGATAGAAATGTTTGAGAAATCAAATGTCGAAAATTATTTCCAAAGTGTATTCAATTATTTTCATTTGGAATAAAAATGGTCAAATACATTTTCGGGTACCAGATATTGTATGCTTTTTTTCTGCTCAATCAATTCCCGAATATAGGTTGCAGAAATATCTAAAAATGGACCTTCATGAAAGTGAAAATTGCCCTTAATTGAAGGTTCATGTTTTTCGCTACCACGCCTCTGGTAAACATGAAAATCAACCATATTTTTTATGCTATCAATTTCTTTCCATTCGTGCAAACCTTTCATTTGGTCTGAACCCATGATTATGCTGAATATGTTTTCGGGTTCATCGGACTTTAATTTTTGCAAGGTTTGAATGGTATATGAAGGTTTAGGAAGTTGAAATTCGATATCACTCGCTTCAAAATTACTGTTATCTAAAATGGATGTTTTAACCATTTCAAATCGCATCTTTTCATCCATTAAACCTTCTTGTTTTTTAAATGGGTTTTGGGGCGAAACCACAAATCTAATGGTATCGAATAAACCTGTATTTAGCATGTGTTGGGCTATGATTAAATGCCCATTGTGTATGGGATTAAATGAACCAAAATACAACCCTATTTTCATTTTATGTATTTAAAAAACCATTCACCAATGCTTCGCATTTTTCAAAAGTTTCTTCCAAAACATCATTCACCACTACGGTATCATAGCGGCTTTCGAAACTCAATTCGTGATTGGCCTTGGCGATCCTTTCTTGCAAGTGGTGCTCCACTTCTGTGCTGCGTTTTCTCAATCTGTCCAGCAGCACATCCACACTCGGGGGCCGCAGAAAAATAGCAAGTGCGTCCTCTTTAAAGCGCCTTTTTAAACTCAATCCACCTTGTACATCAACATCAAAAACCACTGCTTTATTTTGGTCCCAAATTTTGTGTATTTCACTCCACAGGGTTCCATAAAGTATTCCGGCATACACTTCTTCGTGTTCTAAAAATTCTCCATTTTCTACTTTGCGTTCAAAATCCTCATTGCTTAAGAACCAATATTCTCTACCATTTTCTTCACCAGGTCTGGGTTTTCGGGTTGTGGCACTCACAGAAAAGGCCATTTTATCCGACATGGTGGTTAATAAATGTTTTACTACCGTGGTTTTACCGGAGCCAGATGGAGCAGAAAAAATGATGAGTTTTTGCAATTTAATGGATAATTATTTTAGAAGTTATTTTGAGGTCGCCAATGCCCAATTTTAAAATGTAAACCCCATTTGTAATAGCAGATACATCGAGATATTGAAGCGCATCTAGAGCACCATTTCTAGTTTCTTCAAGTATTTTTTGACCTTGGGTATTGTACAATAATATTTGCAAACTGCCTTCGGTATTTTTCCCCAAATCAATTAAAATATCATGGTGTGCAGGATTGGGATAAAATGTAAGGCTTTGCTTAGGTGCCTCTGCCTGTGGGATATTCCCAACTGTAAATTGGTACCAAATTCCAGTGCCAAAATCATTGGAAAAAGATTTGATAATGCTATTTGATGTGGCGCTTCAAATTTGAAACAAACCTGTCCCATCAGCAGTATTTGCCCACCAACCAAGCCCATCTTCATTTAAGGGATAAGAAGAAGGTGGCGTGCCATCATCCATAAGATTTAACATGTAACATCCAGGTTCCAATTTTACGGTATCGCGGTAAATGGTATTGTTTTTAAGATTGCTTTTGTTTAAAATGGTTTTACCATCAGCTGAGGTAAGTGTATAATAATTTTCAGAAGCGGCATTGTTGGTGCGCAGCAAAATGTACAATTGTTCTTGATGAACCGGAGTGCGGGTTAGGGGAATTGATGCGATTTTATTGTTTAAAGCATAATCATCTACACGGTTATTTACCCAAACAAACCTGCACACAAATCTGGTACCCACAGGTGCATCATTTCCTATAAATGGCAAATATATTTGTACCGTTTTCCCTTGTTGGATGAGTCCATTCCACATATACCTATTGGGTTTCATTCCCTCCCAACCGTATTCAATATAGGCTGAGGTAATATTTTCTATTCCATTGTTTTTGATGGCTATTCTGGGTTCTCCACAATTGGGATTTAACCGCAAATAACGAGGGTCTGAAGTGGGGCGCAAAATGTCTTCAATAGATGCATCCAGTTGAAAGGCAGATGGACCGTATTCAATGGCATAGGCAGTTATCATATAATTTCCTCCACCATTTGTTGAGGTGTATGATTGCATATTGAGGTCGAATTTGTGCTCTGTACCACCTTGAGTGGAAATGTTCTTATTGTACTCTTCTACTTCTGCTCCTGGGCACCAGTTTGCACGGTCGTATATCCAGGTGCCTCCTTGCGGATATAC
>JADYZD010000172.1 GCA_020853295.1 Bacteroidia bacterium
GCTCTGATTAAAATGGCACGGCGCACATTGATTTTATTTTTTGTCTTTTTGGTACTCAATTTTAACTGGGGGTTTGGTGAGCTCTTTTAATCCGGTTTCTTTTAATTTTTCCGCTATTTCGCTTTGTTTGCTTGCCTTAGTAACTTCACTCTCTAAGCTGATTTTTTCGCTATGTAATTCTTTCAATTCTTTTATTAGAATTTCTTTTTGTCTTAATCCTTTATTTGCATGGTGTTGGTTCCATATATAAAACAACATGAGGGAAAAGGCCACGAAACCAAAGCGCACCCACAGCCAAGGACTCCTTGTAAGGTCCTCAGTCTCATCTGATGCAGGAGATGGCTCAGGCTGAATTGGGGTTTCTTTAATTTCTTCTTCTTCTTCCATTAGTTTTTTATTGCAATTCTCATTTTAGCACTTCTGGCCCTGCGGTTTTGCTGTATTTCATCATCTCCTGGCACAATTGGTTTTCCGGGAATGGGATTAAATGGTCTGTTTAAATTGCCGTATAAATCGGTTTCTTTTTTACCATAAAAATTGCCACTGTTCATGTAATTTTTTACCATTCTGTCTTCTAAAGAATGGTAACTAATTACCACCAGAACCCCACCTTTTTCAAGTACATCGGCTGATTGAATGAGCAGGTTTTCTAGGGATTTCATTTCACCATTTACTTCCATTCGAATGGCTTGATAAACCTGACTTAAATATTTAGCTGGAGTAAGTTTTGGAGTGCAATCTGCGATGGCGGTTTTTAATTCTTCTGTAGTATGAATGCCTTTGCCCGTGCGTTTAGAACAAATGGCAGCAGCCAATTTTCTTGAGTTGGCAATTTCACCATAGGTATAAAACATTTTTGCCAAATCATTTTCACTGTAGGTATTTATCACCACATCGGCACTTAGTGTGGCGTCTCTATCCATTCTCATATCCAGGGGTCCATCGAAGCGGTGAGAAAACCCCCTTTCTCCTTCGTCTATTTGGTGGGAGCTTATGCCCAAGTCTGCCAATATGCCACTTGCCGGTAAGGCATTGTAATAACGCAGGAACTGTTTTATAAAAGAGAAATTGTGGTGCACTAAGGTAAATCTGGGATCATCGGGAATATTTTGCTGGGCATCAGCATCCCGGTCGAAGGACAACAATCGGCCTTTGGAGGATAAAGAATCGAGGATTTTGCGGGTATGCCCACCCCCGCCAAAGGTGGCATCCACGAAGGTGCCATCTGGGTTTTTCACCAGTGCGGCAACACTCTCAGGGAGCAATACGGGATTGTGGTATGTGGTCATATAGCAAACGGATGGGATTTCTATCCTTATTGCTGATTACCTTTTTGCTGCTGATAAAAGTTTTGGGCCAAAATGCTCATTTCATCGGCATTCACATTTAGCTCACTTTCATAATTGGCCAAACTCCAGATTTCCACTTTGTTGCCAAAAGCATTTAAAACCACATCATCTTCAAGGTTTGCATACTCTAGCAATTTTTTGGGAATCAATACACGCTGAGCTCCATCAATTTGAACCAGATTGGCACCATTGGTGAAAATCCTTTTGAACCGGCGAATGTCGGGGCTCATGAAGTCATCTACAGCATTGAGTCGGGCTGTTTCTTTCAGCCATTCATCTTTGGTAAACAGAACAAGGCATTTCTCAAAACCACGGTTTACTACAAGTTGGTTGCCTGCACTCTCGGGGAATTGAGCACGCAAACGAGCAGGAAGAGACAGCCGTCCCTTGTCGTCCAATTTGCATGAAAACTCACCGATAAATCCGTTCATTTTGGGTTGAAATTCCGTCTGCTAAATAAAAACCAATTTTCCCACCTTTTCCCACAATCTCCCATTTTTAGTCACTTGTTTTCCACAAAGCTCCCACTGGTATCGGATTTATAGGTTTTCAAGTAGGCTTGGTTTTAATTAGAGTGAGCAAAAATAGGCTGTTTGCCTTTAAATACAAAGAAATTTTGGATAGTGGGAATTTGTGGGAGGTGATTTTGTAGAAATCCTGTTTTGGATTCGAATCTTTATCTGTAACTTTGTTTACAGTTGAAACACCTGTTTTTACTTTTGGCACTTTTACCCGCGTATCTTGGTTTTTCACAATCAGATAAAACTTGGGCTTTTGGTCCCGGCATCAATGGATACGGGGTTTCAGGCTGCTTCAAAATTTACAAAGCTGCTAAAGAAAATCAGCCTTTAACCAAGGGCGATTTTTTGTTTGAGTTGGGCAACATTCAAAACAAGCGAGAGGTTGCTCTTATAAATAATGCCCTGCAAAGTTCTGGGGTGTATAAATATGGCAAAATCAATTATGCTTGGAGTTTTCGCAGCTATTATATGGCCCGTTATAATTTATCAGCCCGCCAAGATAGAAAATCGGTTTCGTTGAATGCTGTGGGAGGAATTGGTATTCCTATTGCGTATACTTGGCCAGTGCATATTCTGCTTTACGATCCAGCCAGAGGGCAAGGAGAAAATTATGAAGTGGTGCGCTATGACCCCGCCATACATCCCCAAATATATATAGGTGGAAGGGCACCCTTCACCAGAGGCTTGAATCAAGGAAAATTTACCCCTGGTATGGGTGTGAATGGAGCATTGGAATTTGGCTGGGGCAACTACAGAAACGACGTAAAGTTGCTGACCCTAGGCGCCAGATTTGAAGGATATGCAAAAAAGTTACCTGTAATGTATGAACAAGCCGGGCAGCGACTGAACAAAAGCATTTATTCTATGTTTTACCTTACCTTTGCATTCGGTATTAGCAACCATTAGAATAAAGGAATTAGCGTGCTCGAACTGCCAGTTACAACCCCAGAAAAAAGACAAATTGGTAAGCCCAATTGGCTTAAAATAGAATTGCCTACCGGCGAAAAATACAGCCGTGTAAAAAGAATTGTAAAAGAGAATAAACTGCATACCATTTGCGAAAGTGGGCATTGCCCCAATATGGGAGAATGCTGGGGCGCCGGTACAGCCACTTTTATGATTTTGGGCAACATTTGCACACGCAGTTGTTCTTTTTGTGCCGTGGCCACAGGCAGGCCTACTGAATATGATATGGACGAGCCTTATCGTGTAGCAGAAGCCGTGAAATTAATGGGGGTGAAGCATTGTGTAATCACTTCTGTTAACCGAGATGAATTAAAAGATAAAGGCGCCACTGTTTGGGCCCAAACCATTAGGGAAATCAAGCGTTTGAATCCTGAAACCACTATAGAAACATTAATTCCAGATTTTAAGGCCCAGTGGGATCTGCTGTATATGGTATTGGATGAAAAGCCCGATGTGGTGAGCCACAATATGGAAACCGTAGAGAGGCTATATAAAATTGTGAGGCCCCAAGCCAAATACCAAAGGAGTTTAGAGCAAATAAAGCGCACATCGGAGTATGGAAGCCGAACCAAAAGCGGGGCTATGCTGGGTTGCGGTGAAACCGATGAAGAAGTGGAGAAATTGATTCTAGATTTGCATGAACATTCTTGTGATGTGCTCACTCTTGGGCAGTACTTGCAACCCACAAAAATGCACCTCAATGTGGCCGAATTTGTGCACCCAGATAAATTTAAACATTGGGAAAATTTTGGTTTACAAAAAGGGTTTCGTTTTGTAGAGAGTGGCCCAATGGTGCGGAGCTCTTATCATGCCGAGAAGCATGTACTTTAAGGTGAAGACCAAGTAACTTTAGCCAAATCACCTGTTTTTTTACCTCATTTTACTGTCATTTTCGGGATTGTCATTTTTTTGCAACCCTTGTCCCGTAAGGGTTTGGGGCTTAAAATAAAGGATATGTTATTTTTTTGACAAAAAGGGTGGTATAATCCATGTTTGAGTAATTAATTTGCATTAGAGTTTTTCTGAAAACAGAATATGAAACTAAACAAACTAATATTATTTCCTGCCAGTCTCGCCTTTGCTGCTGGTATTGCAATTCTATCAAAAAATAGCAGTTTTGGAACATTGAATTCTTCCGAAATTCAAAAGGCTATGGCAGAATCAAAAGCAGAGAAAAAAGCCAAATCCATTCAAGGAGCTCTTGAGTCTATATACTCAATGCGCTTAAATGAGCAAACCGGTACTTTGGAGCCAGAATGGTTTGAAGCTGCAACCAAACAGGCCAATGCATTGAAAGTTTCCAATAGGGGTTCAAAATTGGCATGGGAAAATTTGGGTCCGGATAATATCGGTGGACGCACACGTGCATTCCTATTGCATAGAGATAGTGCACATTTCATGTTTGTGGGCAGTGTTAGTGGTGGATTGTTTCGTTCAAATACCACGGGACAAAGCTGGTTTCCAGTAAATGACTTAGCCAGTAATCTTGGTGTTACCTGCATCGCACAAACCCCAGATGGTACTATATACTATGGAACAGGTGAAGGAGGATATACCAATTTAAGTGGTGATAGAAATGGATCACCAGCATTTTTGGGTGATGGAATTTACAAAAGCACAGACAACCGCGGTGTAAGCTTTACCAAATTGGCCAGCACAGGTAGTTTTTCACGATGCAATATGATGGTTGCACATCCAGTTGAAAACTGGGTATGGTGCGCCACGGAGAATGGTTTGTACAGGTCAATTAACGGTGGAACCAGCTGGTCTGTTGTGAGAGGCGGTTCTATTCAGGATGTTGCAATTGATAAAGATGGAATTGTTTGGTGTGCGAACTCAGGGGGTTCAGTTTACAAAGGCAATACTGACGGAACTACATTTACACTTATGAATGCCAGCAATATTACTGGAGGCCGTACCTCTATTGCAATATCACCAGAAGATCCTCAATATGTTTATATCATGGGCTCTTTGGGTGGCGCATCTAGAGGTAAATTTGCCGGAGTTTGGAGGTCAACAAATGGTGGTACCAATTGGGATCAATTGGTAGCTTATAGCACAACTACCGATGTTTTTGGGTCAAACAACCAAGGCTGGTACGACAATGTGGTTGCGGTAGATCCAACCAACAAGAATAGGGTGTATATGGGTGGTGTAGGTATGGCAGTTTGGGACAATGTAGATGGTTTCAGGGAAATTACCAGCCAGTTTGATATGCCTTGGAACAGCGGATATGTGCATGCAGACAAACATATTATACAATTTGATACCCGCACAAAACCTGCTACTATGATTGTAGGTACAGATGGTGGTTTATTTTTTAGTCAGAATAGGGCAGTATGGACTTCTAAAAACAGGGGCTTTACTACTTTGCAATTGTATAACGTTGCTGCAAATTCACTAGGACATATCGTAGGAGGTTCGCAGGATAATGGCTCTCAGTTAATCAACTTCAGCGGAAACGCTATAAATGGTCAGGAAAGCAAAACTGCCATTGAAGTATTTGGTGGAGATGGTTTTGATGCTGAGTTTTCTAAATTCAATCCCAAAACAATTTTCTTAAGCACATATTATGGCACAGTAGTGCGCACTGCAAATGGCGGGCAAAGCACTTCTACCTTTTGGGACAAACGTCAGGATGGTACTTCAAGAACTGACTTTAACACCACATTCACTTTGTGGGAAGAAACGGAGAAAAAATCTAGGTTGTTTTTGGCTAAAGATGCAGATGTATGGGTAGCAACAAACCCTACAGACTTTAGCGTTTCTCCTGAATGGTATTTGGTGGCTTCAGGGTTGGGAAATTCAAGAATTATTGAAATGGACCACACTCCAGACGGCAACCACTTATTTGTGGCCAAACCAGGAGCCTTGTGGCGCATTGATAGTTTGCAAAAACCAACTTACAGCGCAAGTTTATACCCAAATTCAAGGGATATTCCTGCTGGAATTACCAAAGTAAATATTTTACCAGCTGCAGCATCCGGACGCACAGTAACTTCTGTTAATGTAGATCAGGCAAATGCAAACCATGTTGTGATTACCCTTGGCGGATATGGAAATTCTTCTTACGTATTTGAAACAGACGATGCTTTAGATGCGACTCCAACATGGAAAAACATTACTGCCAATTTGCCACAAATACCTGTGTATGATGCAGTGATTGATATTGACAATGACAACAGAATCATTTTGGCTACTGATTTTGGTATTTACATGTCAGAAAATGGCGGTACTACTTGGACAGATGAAAATACGGGTATGGCTCGTGTTCCTGTTTTCGAAATTAGGGGTTATGAATTTAAGCCATGGGAAGGTATGGTATTGTACATCGGAACCCACGGACGTGGATATTACCGCAGCAAAACCTTGTTAACCAATACCAAAAAATTGAAAGACAATACTGATGTGGTGGTAAAAGGATATCCTAATCCGGCTACAGATAAATACCAAATTAGTATTAATATGAAGAATGCAGGAACTACAACTGTGCAGGTTTATGACTTGCGCGGTGCCTTAATAAAAACCGAAGAATTTTCTGCAAACATTGGCAACAACACTTTTGCAATTAGCACAGCCAATTTAAATAATGGCTATTACTTTGCTAAAGTTACTCAAGGAAATACCAGCACATCTATCAAATTTGCTGTAAACAAATAAGGGTTTCAAATACAAAAAAACCTGATGTAGAATGAACTGCATCAGGTTTTTTTATGCCATATATTTTTTGCTTTTCTTTATTGTACAACTCAAGGTTATTGAATCTGGCCGCTAAAAACGGGAACAGCTGGGCCGTGCAGGGTGATTTTTTCAAATCCATTTTCGCAAGGATCAAAACCCACTTCTAATTTCCCTCCGGGTGCTTCAATTTGTATGGGATTGTTGCTGCTCCTTTTAAGTATATGCGCTGCAAGCGCTGCTGCTGTAACTCCAGTTCCACAGCTCAAAGTTTCGTCCTCAACCCCACGTTCATAGGTCCTCATCTCAATATTGCCATCCTTATGCATGTGCACCACATTTACATTGATACCGGATTGTTGAAATTCTGCACCATAACGTATTTGCTTAGCAAAAGAAATTAAGTCGAAATCTGCAATAGGTGCATCTGAAAAGTGAACATAATGGGGCGAGCCCGTGTTGAGAATTACAATATTTTCATTTCGTTTTTCCCATAAATGAACATCATTCATTTCTAGAGATACCCAATTGTCTTTGACCACTGCATGGTGCGGCCCGTCGGTTGCTAAAAAGTACAATTGACCAGATTTACCCAAACCCAACTGATGTGCAAAGTGGCTTAAACAGCGTCCACCATTGCCACACATAGAACTGAGATTTCCGTCGCTATTGTAGTATACCATTTTAAAGTCAAAACCGGGTTCATTGGTAAGCAACATCAGTCCATCGGCACCAATTCCAAATCTACGGTCGCAAAGTTGTTTTACATTTAATGGGCTGGGAATATTTTCTCTACCGTCAATAATGATAAAATCATTTCCTGCACCCTGGTATTTAATAAAAGGAATCATCAATTTTCAAGGGCTGCCAATACTGTGGTATCGGTTACAGGAGTAACGGTTTGTTTGCCGGTTTTACCCATATTAATTTCATAGTATTTTTCGCCAGCTTTCAAGAAATAGCGGCTATCTAAGTTAAAAATAAGGGGATTGTCATAAGGCAAATTGTATACTACTACATCAGCAGCTGAAACCCCATTTTGTGCATTTTGTTTAATGGAGATTTGAGGAACGGCATCTTTGGTGCTGATAAAACTCAGTTTAAAGTTGGTGGTTGCATTTTGGATAACAGCCAATTGGGTTTTTTGCCTTACAAATGCAGAGTCAATAGAGTTGGAACTAGTTTCTGCAACACCATCACTATCCGCTTTGCCGGTAGGTTTGCGCACATCACCCTTGTTTCCAGATACTTTTACAGGAACGCTGGCTCTCTCCATTACGTTTACCTCATCCAATTCGCTTTGAATTTTTATAGGAATCACCGGAATATTGGACGCGATTACCATGGATTCTGGATAGATAGCGGGTTCAGATTCATTTTTAGCTACAACCTCTTTATCATCCTCGGAATTATCCAACACTGTTTCATCTGACAAGTTTATTCCAGTTTCATTTTTCTTTTCGCTAATTGTTGGAACATCGGTAGGTGCGGCTGCAATTCTATCTTGGTGCGGAAAGTTGCTGTTCTTATTTGCCGCAATGTCAGTTTCACCCGTACTTATGCCGTTGTTCTGGTTATTCATAAGCAGGGCTACAGCAGCAAGGAGTATTACAGCTAAAGCCGCGGCGGCATAATACCATGCTTTAAAAGACACC
>JADYZD010000173.1 GCA_020853295.1 Bacteroidia bacterium
AAATGAGTTGCAGTTTTGAAATAGTCTAATATTTCACGCCACTTGCTATCTTCTTTTGCACTTCCTCTGTGGCACTCATCAACAACAATTAAATCAAAAAATTCGGGGCTGAATTGTTTGTAAGCATCGTCTGATTTGCTGTCAGACAAACCTTGATACAATGCTAAATAGACGTTGTAAGCTGTATCAATTTGTTTGTGTTTAATGATTGTCATGGCATCTTTGAAATGCCTGAAATCTCCTCTTGCTGTTTGGTCAATAAGTGAAGTTCTGTCTGCTAAAAACAGTATTCGTTTTTTTGCTCCACTTTTCCAAAGTCTGTATATAATTTGAAAAGCCGTGTAAGTCTTTCCAGTTCCCGTTGCCATTACTAAAAGAATTCTGTCTTGCTTTTTGGCAACCGCTTCAATGGTTCTATTGATGGCAATTTGTTGGTAATATCGTGGGGAACGACCAGAGCCGTCTAAAAAATAGTCGGTTGAAACTACGTTTTCAACTTCTTTGTCTTCTATGCCTTTGTATTTTTTGTATTTCTCCCAAAGTTGTTCAGGGCTTGGGAATTCGTCATTTGAAATTTCAGTTTCAATGTCTCCGCTTGTAACTGTTTTGTCGTGAAAATAAAAGCCGTCTCCGTTGCTGCTAAAAACAAAAGGAATATCCAGCGTGTTGGCGTAACCTAATGCTTGTTGAATTCCAGCTTTTACAGAATGGTTATTGTCTTTTGCTTCAATGATTGCAATTGGAACGTTTGGTTTGTAAAACAAAATGTAGTCGGCAAATTTTCGTTTTCCTCTTGCTGTGATTTTTCCCTTCACATAAATGCGTCCGTCAGTAAAAAATATTTCACGGCCAAGTTGAGTGTGTTCGTCCCAACCTGCCTTTGTCACAGCAGGAGTGATAAACTTCTCTTTTATGTCGGCTTCTGATAAGTCTTTTTTGTTCATGAGTTAAATTAAATGGCCTAATGTTTTAATAGTAAGATATTGTTTTCCAAATAATTCTAGTACCTATAAACTGCCTAGATTTATAAGGAATAACAATCCTTATCTAAATTGGCGAATATACTTAACAATTGTTAATTGAAATCAGCATAAGTTGTGTTAAGTATGCAGAAATCCTTTATTCTGTCAAATTACCGCTATACATGGCCATTTCAAGTTAAAAGCATAACAGCATAAGTAATTCCATCTTTTTCGTAATTTATTGTAAAGAGCTACCTCACAACAACCTCCCCAACCGATGCGAAGGATCCGCAGGAACCGGTATTACCTGCTTTTTAAGGTAGGATTGCAAGGCATCCAGGGTTTTGAAGCCACCATAGGCCATCAGTTCTTCAGTTGAGGCACCAGTATTGTACATTTCGGTAAGAACGGTGTGCTTGAGGCTATACCTGGTAATATTGGAACCAAATCCCAGCTTTTCCTTGATGGCAGAGAATTCCTTTGACCAGTAGTATTTGTTGGTATGCATGGTGGGCTGGGGAACTCCGGAAGGATGAAAGATGTAATACTCAGGGTTCACACCCTCAATTTTAAGGTGCTTCAGGAAGCGAAGAAGTACTGAAGGAATCCTTGCTACCCTGGGATAAGCATTTTTGCTTTTGGTGTTCTTTATGCGCACTGTGCCGGCTTTTAGGTCAATGTCTTTGATCTGAAGCCTTCGGATTTCGCTGGGACGAATAGCCGCCATTACCAGGACACAAAAGCAAAGCATTTTGGTGTTGTTTTGTTCCAAGTATGCAATCAGATCCTTCAGCTGATCAGGACTGTATGTTTCATTTCTCTCTGGCCGATCTCCCAACCTGGGTATGGCATCGCATGGATTAATTTTAATTATGCCTCGCAAAATCAAAACCTTAAATGCGCATTTCAATATCACCAAATCTCGGTCTCTGGTGCTACGTTTAATGTTGGTGGTGTTTAACCTCCAGGAGAGGTAATCCATAATTACCGATTTCTCAATTTTCTTAGGATGTTCAGTATCCAATCTGCGGCGTTTAAGGTAATCTGTAAAATTGGCAAGGATGTACTTGTATTGCGCGTATCCAATGGCAGTGCTTTGGATCTTGTCTCCCAAAATAATGGGAACACAAGTCTCCCATGAATCCTGGGAATAGATCACCTCATCCTCATATCCGTTGGTGTTTGGATTCCAGCCTTCCTTGAGTTTGGCATTGATCTGCGCGGCCAATTCCTCCAGAGCCTCCTGTCGAAGTTTGGGTTTGGTAATACGGTTTGCATCACCGGTTTCACGGTGGCGTTTAAATCCATCGGTCTTTTCGTCCCAATACTGGAATTCTACAAACCATTGTTTTGTGATGTCGCCGCGACGGTTATGCACCTTCGCAGCTTTGTAAGTTGCGTACTTTTTATTCATTTGGTTGTGCGTTGTCCCCACAACACAGCAACTCAAATAGTAGTAATTTCTAAAACCCAGAACCAGAGCCAAAAGCCAAACAATTTGTATGACTTTTGGGGTTCTTTCTGTGGGCCCACTTGGAATCGAACCAAGCACCTACTGATTATGAGTCAGTTGCTCTAACCGAATGAGCTATAGGCCCTAAATTAGCTTGACATTTTACTAGATTCCAAACAGGCAATTAACCTGATAGGCCTTTTTGTAAGTCAAACTGCAAAAATAGCTTAATGTAGTAAAACAAATCCCATTTTTTTAGCTGCCTACTTTTTGAGAATTGTCTAAAAAAATAAACACTGCTATGCAAATTGGGTGATTCGCCTATACATTCAACGATGTTGCAAAGATAATTATTTCTAGGCTTGATTAAAAATGAATTTTAAAATTCCTATAACAAACTTGGACAGTAAAGCCTAACCTGCAGCTCAGTGAGGCTCGATGCTTGTTTAATCAATGCATCTATTTGTTCTTGTTTCAGTGCTTTAATATTGATTTTTACTTCTCTTGCAATGGCAAGTTCTTCCTCTGTTGGTCCTTCTTTTAAAAGATTTGCAAATCCCACATTTACTTCAATTTTATGCTGTATTTCCTCCCAAGTTTTTGTTGCAAAATCATCGTCCGTAATATTGTGGGCTTCCAACACAGGATCCATTACCTCCCCAGTTTTCACCGCATTCATAAACATGCGCATGCAATAATGCAAATCCCATCCCATAACCTGATATGCCACTTCTCTTTTATCATAGCGGTAGTTTTCAAATACATGTTGTATCATTTGAAAATCTTTAATTCTATTCATAAAAACAGCACTAGTCCGCATCAGTACATGAAATAAATTGCGGTACAAATTGGTTTCTTTAAATAAATTTTCAGCATCACTGGTTACAATAATATCGCAATTGTATGCACTTTTTAATTGGGTAATTTTGTGAATTCCTTGGTTGTCGTAAACACCTCCATCCACCAATACAGGTTTCGCCCGCTTAACATCGCTTTTGTTTTTATAATATTTTATTGGAATTACGACAGGTGTAAAGGCAAACGGCACTCCGGCTGATGCGCTTACCGCTTGGGTTAATGGAAAATTTTTATGCTCAAATAATATTGGACTCCCCCGATCTGGCGGAAATTCATAATGCGAATCTTCCATTTTTAATTGTGAAAAAGTGAATAGCCTTCCGGTTTCTAAATTTGTGGCATTTATGGCTATCCAAGGAAATGTATTTAAATCCTTTATACTTTTTTTATCAAAAAACAATTTGTCATATTCCTTGGCAATCATTTTGCTCACTGGCAATATTTTAAATTGATATCGCAATATAATAAAAACGGTAAGGAATAAAATAATCAATGTGAGCCAGTCATGCTTTGTTAGTAAAAGTGCAAATGAAATACCCAGCACCAAAAGCAAACAGCCCGCTATTATTAAAAATCTGGGTGAAAAAATAATCTTGTTGATTATGTCTTTTTTAACTCCATTTTGAATTACCGCTTCAAATTTTCCCCAATCGTGACCATAAAGGCCATAACATGCACCTGTAATGGAACCTCCAGAAACTGTAGAAATTACATCTACATTGTCCAACACGCCCATTTCCCTAAGTTTCTTTAATGTACCCAAATGGTATACTGCAGCCCTAAATCCGCCACCTGACAAGCTTACTCCAAATCTCTTTCCGTTAATCATTTACAGTATTCAGGGTCAAGAATAATAAAAATTAACCAATGTACAAGTACTTTTCTTTCCATACACTGTGTTGAGAATTCGGGCAATATTGAATAGGTTTGCACTATAGAAATGAAAATACCTTTTTTTATTGCTTTAGTATCAGTTACCTCAATCCTTAGCGCTGCGCCAGGCGATACCACAAAGGTGCGCACCCACAACAAAGTGCTGATTCAAACCGATCCGTCAAAAGGACATACCGAATACCCAGCTTGGGGCCAATTCCCCAAAAAAGGAACCCAGTTTCATAAAATGTATGCCGAACTCACATTTAAATGCCCTCCCGGACTCACTTGTGGTGAATGGGATTATTTAAATTACATTTTCATAGGTAAAAGACATGGGAGTAAAAAAGACACACTGG
>JADYZD010000174.1 GCA_020853295.1 Bacteroidia bacterium
AAGTGATGGAGAATTTTACTTGTGGAGTAGCGTTTTTTTGATTGTAAATTGAACCATGAATAATTGCAGCCTTTTATAGAATCTTCTCCAATTGTGGCAACTGTTCCTATACAACCGTAATACGTTTTTTTAGCAGTTTTATTATTAACGGGTATTTGGTGAAAACTAACAAGCCCAGCACCAATCCGATTTTTTACCCAAGGTTGTGCGCCAGGTTTGCCCAAATACGTGAGTGAAATGGGATTGCATGTGGTGCCGCTAAGTTGCAAAATAATCCGGTTTTTAAATACACTGCCCCCAATAATTTGAACGGAATTATCTCCATTTATATGAAATAGAGCATGGAAATTTGGGTCTGCAAAAATACTGTCATTGGGCTGAAGCATCTCCAATTCCAATTCTGTTTTGGCACCATTGTTCCATGTTACAGATGCAATTCCAGGAGGATCAATATTGTTTATTCGACCGCTTTGATATAAGTCGCGAGATACCAGTGCTGCAAGTTGAAGTCCTAAACTTTTATAACCATCTTTTAAGTAATAATGACAGCCATCATGACCATTTAATCCATTGGATGAAATGACTTTTAATTTGGATAAGGTAAATTCAAATTGTCTCTGTACTTCTAGTATTTCAGCAGCTGGTGAACCACATCCGCCTCCTCTTACTTGCACCAAGTAATTCTTTTCCATTCCCTTAAAATCCTTTGACCAATCTTTATACAATTGCCTAAATAAGCTATCGTGCAATTTGGGATATGGGCCATCGCTTTCTCCTTGAAACCAGAAAATACCGCGCACATTTTTTGTTAAATTGGCTTTTTCCATCCGGTACAATAGCCTCCCATAACAAGTGCTCGTATTGTTGGGTTGGGGATTGTACCGCTGGTGGTAGGTAACAGAGGTGCCACCAACAGCACCATTAATGATGGCTATTGGAATGCCAAAACTATCCAACAATGTTTTTCCCATAATTAAACCCCATTGTCCAATGCAACCAGAAGCATAGTAGCCATCACCGTTGGCAATGTACCACTGGGTGTCTTTTTCAGTGGTTACTGCATCGAAATAAGTAGTGCCAAATGTGCGAATAAAAGAATCTTTGTAAGTGGGGTTAGCCAGGCCGGAATATGAGTTTGCAACCGCATTGCTTTGGCCTTGAATAATATATACATCACCTACAAGAATGTCCTTTATTAAATAAGTTAAAGTATCGGTTCCAATAAAATTTAAAGTCAAATTGTATCGGTATTTTCCTGCAGGCAAAAATAAAACCATATCAAAGTTGGAAACGCCACCAGCAAAATTCAACAGCTTTGTTTGGTCACTAAAACTTTTGCCATTCTGTGTACATTGCAGTCTCACTTTTGTATAGCTGCCCGTTATTTTACCACTACAATGGGTCTCCGCCCTATTGGTTTTTAAATTTCTGGGTATAACAGATCCTGTTCTTGGTAATTGATTAAAAACAACTTGCGATAGCGCATTTGTCCAATACAAAACAAATATGAATAGAAATGCAGCTCTCATAAAACGAAGGTAAAGCATAATCTTTTAATTTCGCCCCGTGTCTTTTGAGGAAATTTTTGAGCTGTACAATAGCATGGTGTTTAACCTTGCACTCAATTACACTCAAAATATCGAAGATGCTGAGGAAATTGCTCAAGATGTTTTTATAAGTGTTTACCAAAAAATATCCGGCTATCGGGCCGATGCTGAAATCAAAACATGGATTTACCGGATTGCTGTAAATAAATCCCTCGATTTTTTGAAACACCGTCAAAGACAAAAGCGCTGGGCAGTTTTTACAAGCTTTGACTTGGGCGGAAATGCGCAGCCAACTAGCCATGTTGAATTCAATCACCCAGGTGTATTGCTAGAACATAAAGAAGGCCTAGTAGAGCTGTTTGGGTGTATCAACAAATTACCTGACAATCAAAAAACGGTTGTGTTGCTGTTAAAGGTAGAACAGCTGAGTCAACAAGAAGTGGCCGCGATTTTAAATTGCAGCTCCAAAGCAGTTGAATCTCTATTTCAACGTGCCAAAAAAAACCTCACAATTTTATTAAACCAAACGAAGGAAAATGGATAAAATGCCGTCTAATAGTAAAATGGAATCTGCACTTGAACTTCTTAATACCATTCAAATGGTAAATACGCCACAAAGCGTATTAGAAAAAGTACACTTGCAAGTCGCCAATACCAAGAACAGTGTAAAGCCTTGGAAATGGGCAGCGGCTGCAGCTGTATTGCTGCTGTTGTTAAGTGCAGAAAGTGCTCTAATTATTCGAAAAAATAGAACCTCCAATTCAACTTATTTAATGGAAATGGTGCCCACCTCTAACCACATGCTTTATCATGAATAAAAATAAATTGCAACTCTTCATTATTGTGGGATTGTTGATTTCAAATGTGCTTATGGCAGCCGCCCTTATATTAGGCAGGCCAAGCCATCGCGATCCTCAAGGTCCTAAAAATGCCATCATCAACAAATTGCATTTCGACCAAAATCAGGTATTAAAGTACGAGCAATTTATTGATAAACACCGGAAAATGGTAAAAGAAAAAGAAGCTGAATTAAATGAGGGTAAAAAAATGTTGTATAGCCAGTTGCTGGCCGAGAATAACAGTACAATTGTAGATTCATTAATTGCAAATATTGCAAGAACCCATGCGCAGTTAGAGAAAATTCATTACAATCACTTTCTGGAAATAAAGGGGCTGTGTAATTC
>JADYZD010000175.1 GCA_020853295.1 Bacteroidia bacterium
AACGACTATTTGATGGAAATGAAGGGCAAATTGCTCATTGAAGGCGGCAATGACACTGCAGCTTACCGCATTTTTAATAACCTTTGGAACAAGACAGGAGATTTCACCTATTTGTGGAATATGACTTATATGGATTTAAACATTTATGGTAAAGTTAAAGCAACTGAAAGCCTAATTGCAGAGGTGGTAAAAAAACCAGAAAGCGTTTTCAAAATGGTGCGAGTAGAACAAATGGAAGAACACCTGATTGAATCAATACCAGCAAAGGCTGCATTTTTATACATGAGGGCCATCATCGAAGCACAAAAGGGAGGATCTGCAAAAGCCATAAAAACACTAGAGGAAGTATTGAAATTATCGCCCACTTTTTTAAGTGCACAAAGGGCAATGTTTCAATTAAAAAATCCGCAATATAGGTAAGCGCAAAATTTATATTTCTTGCACATTTACCCGTTTTAAATTGAACTCATCTTTCAATACGTGGTAAGCCATTTCTGTGTAATAAGATAGTGCATCAATTACATCCGGAATTTCATTCGCAAGCAGCGATGATCCTGGTTTCCTGTACACCAGTGCCACCACATTTTCTGTCGAATTGTAACTAAATTTGCCGTAGTGTAAATTTAAATTCACCACCAGTAATTCTTCCAAAAACTCATTTCTTTTTACCGTAGGACCATAACAAAAAGGAATGGTAATTTGAAATACAGTGGCATCTGACTTAAACTTAAAATAATTCCATGGAGTGGATTCTGTTTCTTGCCAAGCATCAATATAAATAGGCATTTCTTCATTCATCAGAAACCATTGTCCCTGCTCTTCATTCCTCGCATCGGCAGGGGCAATTCCCATCTTTATTAATGCCCCTTCAACCAATGCTGTTAATGCTGATAACTCCATGTCACAAAGGTCGTTTTAAAAAGTGGATTTTGACAAAAAATATTAGCAGTGCTTAATCAAACAACATTTTTTTATCGGTAAAATCAATGGTAAAATTGCGGTTTCTGGTACGTTCGAAATTGTAAATTAAATTCCCCAACTCGGCTAAAAATGGGTGTCCAATTGTATCATATTCATATTTATCATCATTCAATATTTCATCTTCATTTACATACAAAACTGCAGTAAGCATAAATTCAACATTGTTTTCAAAATCGGCAACATAAGCACAGTCAGAAAGCACGCCATAGGCTTTTCCCACCACATTAAATATGCGAAGATTGGCGTCGGAAGGTGGCAAAGTGCCATCTCCAATCATAAAATACTTTTTGTAATTATCATTTAAATTATACGAAGGAAATGAACTTTCTCTAGGGTATTGACCCATATATTTTTGCAATAATTTTCTAGAATTTGTGCTCAATTCAATACGGTTTTTAGAATCAAAAGTTTCTGGAAAATAAATGCCTTCAAGTACCGTTTGTAAATCTTGCAAACAAAGAAAATTGTTATAAATAAATGACCTTGGATACGGGTGAAAATAATTGGTAAAATCATAAAAACCATTTCCCATAAATGCTTCACCATAGGGATATACCAGCCTGGTTTGGGCAGTACAAGCGCTTTGTTTAAAAATTGTGTCTGCACCGTTTAAAAAACAAATGGGATTGGTACAGTAATAACTTAAACTATCGCATTGTTGGGCAAATCGCTGCACAATGCGCACATCGGGCAATTGGTATTTATGCAATTTTTCGTTGATATAGTCATAACCCAAATACTCGTAAATTCTATTGTATGCATCATTGTCGCTAACCAGCATCATTTTCTTCACATAACCGTCTACAGATGGATAGCCATTCTTCTGGGTAAAATCAAATAAGGCGGCGGTCTGACAAGGATCTGCCACACCTGTAAGCATAGGTGTATATGCAGAAATGCCATTTACGGCCATAGAATCCGTTTTATGCAACGCCAACACCGACAATGGTAATTTTACCAAACTCGCTGGATAAAAATACTGCTGACGGGAATAGTTATAATAATGGTGTTCTAACGTTGGCTGTCCATTCTTATCCCTGTTAATTTTGGTATAAATAACCTGATATCGGTACTTTTCTGGCTGGCTAAGAACATCAAAAAAGGCTTGGGAACTTCTGGAAAATATTTGAGTAAGCAGTGGTGAATTGCTCTCGGTTAGTGGAGCTAATTGTTGGGCAAAAGCACATTTGCCCATCAATAGAAACCCCACAAAAAATCCAAAAGCTTTCATCTAAGCAACAAATAAACAAATATAGTGCCTACTTCAGCAGCTATATTAGAAATTATTTGCGCTTGTATACCATGTAATTTTGGTTGTGGTCTTGCCAGTGGTAACCCAATGAAAAAGGCAGAGATTTTACTTTGGTAGAATCTCCGTATGCTTTTGCCAAATCGGGCTGGTAACCACCCTTGCCAAAATCTTTTACAGGTTTGCTGTACCGGCCATACAACCAATAGTTAAAATCTTTAGACAAATATTTTAATGGAATTCCGGTATCATCTTCTACAATGCCATCGGCCACCTCAATTGTTGCGTTTCTAATTTCTGAGAAGAAATCCCAATGCATTAAATAACTTGCTGCTTTAAAAAACACATTGCATTTTCCAAATTTGCGCACATAAGCCAAAACCTGAGGTTTGTTTTGCATGCCTTTATCAGTTGCATCGCAGTTGAAATATTCCAATACACGTATATCATTGGTTTTGCCTTCTGGGCGGTAGGTAATCCTTACTCCTTCAGCGCCCGTGGCCTTACCGGTTCTGGCAATAACGCCGTCTTTACTCAAATCAATGAGTTCAATATTCAACACTTCATGGCCGGTTTTGGCCATAAACACCATGTAAATTGGAATTAACCCTTTAACTTCAGGAATATCATCCATCATATGGCTGGTAATGAAATAACTTTTTTTGAAAATATCCATTAAAGCTTTTTCAATTTGTTTGTGGTAATTGGCCCTTTGAGCAGGTGTCATTTTTTCCAAATCTGGAATTACACCCACCGATTCATTTGCCAAATACAAGCTGCTTTTTGCATCAGGGAAAAATTGATATGCATGCAGAAAATCTGCTCCAGAAAATGGATAAAACAATTTATCCTGCCTTTTAATATGGGTATACAATTCGGTGTTGGCCCACTCCCTCATTTTTACCAAGCGTTGTTTTTCCATATTTTCCCAGTTGCTTTTAAAGCTGATAAATCCGCTGCTGCTTGAGTCATCGAAGGAAATGGTGGCCCCAGGTAGGGCTGGCAATCCGGCTAAAAACCGAGAATAGTCGTTGTATTTACGGTCCCATTTTTTATTCAACAATGAATCGGCAACTACACCCTTTGATGAATCGGATTGTTTCTTTTCATTCTTGGTTGCTGCGCCACCGCCGCAAGAACTGAGGAATGCAATTGAGGAAAATAACCCCAATAATTTAACTGATTTGAACATATTTATGATTTGGAATTCTTGTAATCTGTTGAAATGAAATAAAGCAACCCACCTAGGGCAGCCGTGCCCAACCCCAGTAAAGAGGCCATGGTTTTGTCTTGAAATTGGTAATAACAAATACCCATATTTACCACAATAAACAACACTGGAGTAAGGGGGTATAACCATGCTTTGTAACCAGTAGGTTTCCCATGCCTGTATCTATACACTATAGTGCCCGCAACGGTTAACAAAGTAAAAATGGTAAGTGTAAATCCGATATAATTGATAATGGCATTAAACGAACCTGTAAACAAAATAAACAATGCCAATGCTGTTTGAAAAACAATGGCATAAACAGGATTTCCGTTTTTATCAGTTTTTGCCAACGCATTTACTGCAGGCAATTTAGAAAACATGGGCTGTATTACCCTAGGTCCAGCAATAATCATGGCGCTAATTGTGCTGATTAATAAAACACATATAACTCCACCCATTATTTTACCACCAAATGCCCCAAAAATGTAATTTGCTGAAATCAATCCCACTTCTTTGGGGGCAAAATTTGCAACATCCACCATCATCTCTTTTTCTGGTGCCACCATTAAAAAAACAATATTAATGGCCACATAAAAAATGGTTACCAATCCTGCGCCGTATAAAATACTGCGACTTAAATTTTTCTCAGGATGTTTGATTTCCCCAGCCAAATAAGCACTGGCATTCCAGCCGCTATAGGCATAACTTACAAATACAAGGGCAATGGCAAATTTGCTAGAAAAAATGGTGTCCCAAACCTCGGGCTGAAACCCAAAATGGTAATTCTGGGTATTTCCATGCATAAATCCGGCGAGGATAAATACTGAAATAAGTAGCACTTTTATAATGGTAAACACTTTTTGGAAGCGCACACCGGTGCTTACGTTAATCAGGTGAATAAGTCCAATGGTGAGGATAACCAAGGCACCGAACCAAGTGCCATTGATGCCAGGCCAAACCCCTTGAGCATAGGCGCCCAAAGCTGCCCCGGCCATGGCAATAGGAGCTGCAAATCCAACAGTTGAACTCACAAAGCCGGCCATAAAACCGATAGCTGGGTGGTACACACGGCCCA